>JBIOJU010000083.1:0-5677 GCA_044451165.1 Chlamydiales bacterium
AACTTTTTCCCTCTTCATTCTACCGTTCATCACTCATCAGTCATCGTTCATCGTTTCTTCTCTTCCATATAGCTACAGGGCCATGAGTGCTTGTTTGATTTCTGCTTTGTCTGTGCGAGCTTGCTCGCACTGATTTTGACGACAGATGTAGACTGCCGTCTTGCCATCGACCGGAGTCATCTCTTTATGTTCTGGAAGAAGCTGATCAATCTCTTTTCCATCCCCGCTTTTCCATATCACTACGAGATGGGGAGCAAAATGTTCATAAATCCAAGAGGAGATCTCCTTTTCAAACGTGCGCTTTTCATCTAACGCGACGACGAGAGTTCCGGCTTTTGGGTTGTAGTAACGAGAAAGGGCCATGAGAAGATAACAGGCGCCTGGCGGGTATGTTTCAATGTGCTGCTTGCCGGTCTTTAAAATCTCTTCGGCGTCTTCCAAGTATTTTTCTTCGCGAGTGAGCTGAAATAGACGGAGAAGATTTTCGGCGTGCACTCCATTACCAGAGGGTTCTGCTCCATCATAAAAGTCACAACGTTTGATGATCAGCTCCTCTTCTGTTTGATAGTAAGCCCCTTTGCGCGCTTTAAAATGTTTTTTTACAAATTCTGTCAGTTCAAGCGCCCACTTGAGCCATTCTACCCCTAGACAAACATTGAACAGAGTGATCAAACCACGAATGAGAAACGCGTAATCTTCTAGGGTTCCCAAATGTTTCGCCTCACCATCGCAAAAGCGGCGTAACAACTTACCCTCCTTCCAAAGATGGTCGCGCACAAATGTCGCAGCTTGCAGCGCGCTTTTTGTAAATTTCGGATTGTTTAAGGCTGCGCCGGCGCTCGCACACGCATCGATCATGAGGCCATTCCAGCAGGTGAGAATTTTTTCATCGCGGAAGGGTCGCTCCCTCTCTTGTCTTTTTTTGAAGAGAAGCTTTTTTGCATTTTCTAGAATTTTGCCTAGCTGATCACTTGAAACTTTCAGCTGTTTTGCAAACTCCTCTAGAGAGGTTTGTTCGTAAAGCACATTTCTCCCCTCAAAATTTCCCTCATCTGTCACGCCGAAAAAGGCGCAAAAAAGAGCCGCCTCATCCTCGGGCAAAAGCTGCCTAATTTCTTTAGCCGTCCAGGTGTAGTAATGCCCCTCTTCTCCCTCTGTGTCGGCGTCTTGCGCTGAGAAAAAACCCCCTTGCGGATTCATCATCTCCCGCAGCATGTAGTCCAAGGTCTCCTCTACAACTTTGCGGAATAGAGGCCTCTTGGTGTATTTCCATGCTTCGAGGTACGTTTTTGCAAGAATCGCATTGTCATACGTCATTTTTTCAAAATGAGGGATGATCCATTCTTGATCCACTGCGTATCTAGAGAAACCTCCACCCAGATGGTCATAAATCCCACCGCGATGCATTTTCTCCAGGGTTAGTTCAATGTAAAAAAGTGCCCGGCTGTCTCCCTTTTCCTTGGCAATTTGAAGTAAAAATTCAAGCTGATAGCCCAGAGGAAACTTTGGTTCACCCTTGATCCCGCCGTGAATTGGATCTGCAAGTTCAAACAACACCTCAACTGCTGCACCGATGTGCTGCTCTGAAGGAAGATCTGTTCCTGCGCTCTGCGCCATGTTCTTGAAAGTGGCAACAAGTTGGTTCGCCTGCTCAATGAGAAGCGTTCTTTCATCACTTTCCCAGAGCTGTTTGATCTGCACCATAAACTGATCCATCCCGATCAATCCCTGCCGTGTTGTTGGAGGCAGGTAGGTAAGGGCAAAAAAAGGTTTCAGTTCTGGCGTGAGAATGACATTGAGCGGCCAACCACCAGCAGTCGACATGAGGGCTTGGGCAAATTCCATGTAGAGACTATCGACGTGCGGAAGTTCTTCGCGATCGACTTTGATGCAGATGAATAGTTCGTTCATCATCTTTGCGATCTGCGGGTCTTCAAAAGATTCGTGCTCCATCACATGGCACCAGTGACAGGTGGCATACCCGATTGAAAGAAAAATGGGCTTGTTCTGCTTCTGTGCAGCTTCGAACGCCTCTTCGCCCCATGGATACCAGTCGACCGGGTTGTGCGCATGCTGCAAAAGGTAGGGCGATTTTTCGTGGATCAGTCTGTTTGTATAGGGAGGATTCGATTCGGGCTGATTAAACATGAACCTTAAAAGATACCGAGGTACTTGGCCAGATACCACGCAAGAACAATCACCGCAACAGAGATTGCCGCCCACATGAGATTCGGAAACCACTTCACCCCGCCACTCATGCTGCCACGCACTTCGAGTGTTCCAATTCCGTAGGAGAACTCATGTTTTTCAGCAGGAAGTTTAAAGGCATGAGGATGATCGAGCATGATCCTCTCGGCATCAAGTCCCAAAAAGGAGGCGTACTGTCTCACAAAACCAAGAGCGTAAACAGCGGCAATGAACTGCGAAATTTTCCCCTCTTCGATCGCTTCCAGGTAGGAGGAGCGAATTGAGGTCGAATTTTCGATCTCTTTTAAAGAAAGATTTAACTCTCTTCTCTTGGTCTTTAAAAGATTACCTACACGCTTCATCTCCTCGCTCATAAACCGCTCCTCCCCTATTGTCCTTACTTAATCTTTACCAGATCGCCGAAAACCGCACAACTGTGAAAGGCTGAAGGATAAAGGCTAAAGGCTGAAATAAGAAGTTTTGATCCTATTCTTTTACGACCCTTTTCATGTTGTTTGGGTATATAACTAATTGCCAGTTTTAGTAAAATTTTTTCGATGCTTGGCGTATGCGTTGACATGTCGTATCATATAAGTTACAATTTGGTGAGATTGTGGAATTTGACATACAGGTCTACCAGACCACTAAAGGCAAAAGACCCTTTAGCGAATGGCTTGAAAGCCTGCGCGACGAAAAGGGAAGAATTAAAGTCCGTTTAAGGCTTGACCGACTTGTTCTGGGAAACTTCGGAGATTGTAAACATGTCGATGGGCATGTTCATGAACTCAGGATTGATTTCGGACCGGGCTACAGAGTGTTCTTCGGGAAAGTTGGAAAAACCTGCGTACTGCTATTGACCGGCGGCAATAAGCGCACCCAATCTAAAGACATCAAAATGGCGATACAATATTTTGCGGATTATAGTGCAAGGAGGGATGACTAATGGCGCGAAGCAAAAGTTACCAAGAAGAGCTCATCAAAGCGCTAAAAAATCATAAAGAAGCGGCTGCATACTTAAATGCTGCCCTCGAGGAGTGCATGGATGGCGATGAAGAATCTCAAGAGCTCTTCCTCAGAGCATTACGCAATGTAGCTGAGGCGCAAGGAGGTCTTGGAAAGTTAGCAAAAAAAATACATATCCGCAGAGAAAACCTTTATCGTATCCTTTCCGAAGAGGGAAACCCGGAATTAAGAACATTAACAACTATTATGGCCGCCCTGGGTTTTAGTTTAAAAGTCGCCTAGCTACAAAATACTCTCATGCCAATACATCCTAAAAAGCCATCTTGTTTTGTTGCGACGATCGACCTTAGTCTTGCAGACAAGCTGCGTGCTGATCTGATCGCAAGAGGATTTGAGATGACGCAGCCAGCTCACACGCTTTTTTCCGCACAAAAAAAAGGCGTCTCATGCACGCTTTACAAGTCGGGAAAACTGACCGTTCAGGGCAAAGAGATGGAAGAACTTATCACATTTTATCTCGAGCCGGAAATTCTAAAAAGCATCGTTTACTCCTATCCAGAAACCCTGGTCGACTTTACTCCACGCATCGGAATTGACGAAGCGGGCAAAGGGGATTTCTTTGGACCCTTGTGCATCGCAGGAGTCCAAGCCGATGAGAACAAGATCAAAGAACTACTTGCAATTGGGGTGCGTGACAGCAAAACGCTAAGCGACGATACCGTTTTGAAAATGAGCAAAAAAATCCGAGCCTGCTCTCCCCATAGCATCGTTAAGATCTTTCCGGAAAAGTACAATGAGCTGATCGGACACTTTAACAATCTTAATCTTCTTCTTGCATGGGGACATGCAACAGCTATCGCGGAGCTGGTCGAAAAGACCGGCTGTCGTAAAGTCACTATCGACCAGTTTGCAAAAGACCATGTTGTTGAAACGGCTATAAAACGCAAAAATATTGAAGTTGATCTCACCCAGTCCCATAGAGGAGAGGCCGATCCTGTCATTGCTGCCGCCTCTATCCTTGCGCGTGCCGCTTTTCTCGAAGGACTCGAAAGTTTGAGTAAGATGGTTGGCCTTCCCCTTCCGAAAGGTGCGTCCACTCACGTGATTAAGGCGGGACGTACACTTGTGAAAGAGAAAGGAGAAGAGATTTTACAGAAGGTTGGAAAGTTACATTTTAAAACAAAAAATGAGATTTTACGTGTTCCACCACCTCTCTATTAAAAATCTTGCTCTCATCGAAGAAGCCGAGATCACATTCTCCTCCGGCCTCAACATTTTGACGGGTGAAACCGGTGCGGGTAAAACCATCCTCCTATCGGCTCTTGCATTCATCTTAGGAAAACGCGTACCAGCTACCATGGTGCGTGAGGGAGAGGAGAAGGCGATCGTAGAGGCAGCCTTTGATCTTCCCGCCTCGTCACCCATTTTTTCCCTGCTTTCTGCGCATGAGATCAACCACGATCCAGATGATCTTCTTCTCTTGAGACGCGAACTCTCGAAAGAGGGAAAAAGTAGAACTCAGATCAATAGGCAAACGGTGCCTCTTCATCTGCTACAAGAGATCGCCTCTTCTCTCTGCGATTTTGTCGATCAGAGCTCCCATCAGGAGCTGCGTCAACCTGAGCATCAAAGAGAAGAGCTAGACCTCTATGCAGACCTGAAAGAGAGCGTCCAACAATTTGCAAGTACACTTGCTGAAGAGCGCACAATGAGCAGCGAGCTTGATCTTCTTCTCAAGCAGAACGAGAGACGTGATCAGGAAATCGAATTGGCAAGATTTCAGCTAGATGAACTTGAAAAAGCAGATCTTGGGGAAGAGGAGCGCTGTTTTGAAGAGTATCAAACCCTCTCCAAAAGAAAAGAACTTCTTGAGAAAGTGTATGGTGTTCATACAGCCCTTTGTGATTCGCCTCAAGCGCTACTGTCCCAGCTGCTGCGCCTGAAAAACCCTTTAGAAGCTGCCGCAAAAATTGACCCTGCACTACAAGAAGCAGTGACCTGTTTTCATGAGGCCCTTCTTCCCCTCAATGAGGTCGGAGCGATTTTAAGCAGAAATTTGGATGCAAAAGAGGCCGACCCCAAACGGCTGCAACATTTAGAAGAGAAGTTGAGTGAGATGCATCAGATCAAGCGCAAGCTCGGCATTCAAACTCAAGAACAGGCAAAAGAGCAGGAAAATACTCTTCGCGAAAAATTAGAGATGCTCAATGTGTTAGAAGAGAAAATTCAAGAGCTTCGCGAAAAAGTCGGAAAATCAAAAGAAAAAACAGACGCGCTTGCCCATGCGATCACAAAGCAAAGAAAAGAGGCGGCCCTTACCTTCGCAAAAAAATTAACAGACGCCCTGCGTCCCCTCAACATGCAGGAAGCAGAGGTTGCAATCCAAGTCGAGCAAACGACGCGCAGCACATCAGGCGATGACCTCGTGACATTTTTCATGCAGGCAAACCACGGAGAGGCAAAAATTCCCATTCAAACCAGCGCAAGTGGTGGAGAGCTCTCACGCCTTTTTCTTGTCCTTAAGACC
>JBIOJU010000084.1:0-5676 GCA_044451165.1 Chlamydiales bacterium
CTGGAACAAGCAGGGTTGAAAGAGGAAGATATTAGCTGGCTCGTGCCACATCAGGCAAACATGCGCATCATCGAAGCCATCGCCAAACGCTTTCAAATCCCTCTTGAAAAGGTCTACCTCACCATTCACAAATATGGGAATACTTCCGCTGCTTCTCTCGGAATCGCCTTAGATGAACTATTGAAGGAACACTCCATCAGAGAGGGAGAGAACCTTCTCTTAACTGCCTTTGGCGCAGGGCTAACTTGGGGCGCCACCCTTTTAACAGGCTCGGAGGGCAAATGAGCAAGAGAATTGTCTATCTTTTTCCTGGACAGGGAGCCCAGTATGTCGGAATGGGCAAAGCATTTTACGATCAGTTTGCATCTTCACGAGAGATTTTTGAGGAGGCAGATGATCTTTTACGCACCCCTCTTACACGACTTATTTTTGAAGGTCCGGAGAACGAGCTTACGCTCACCAAAAATAGTCAAGTTGCGATTTTCGTAACGAGCATGGCACTCCTGCGCGCTTTCCACCATGAATTTCCAGAGATGACGCCCTCGATTTGCGCGGGCCTTAGTCTGGGAGAGTACACCGCGCTTGTTTGCGCAGGGAAGATCTCCTTTGCCGACGGACTCTCGCTCGTGCGGGCGCGCGGACAGTTTATGCACGAAGCGTGCCTCTCATCACCCGGGACGATGCGTGTTGTTCTAGGGCTTGACGTAGACAAGGTGAGAAGCGTTCTTCCTCCAGGGGTATGGGTTGCTAATCTCAACTGCCCGGGGCAGGTGGTGATCGCGGGAGCCGAAAAACATCTTGCCGCTGTTGAGCCTCTATTGAAGGCGCAGGGTGCAAAAAGAGTGCTCCCTATCGATGTTTCTGGTGCGTTTCATACGCCGCATATGCAAGAGGCGCAAGAAAAGTTAGCGCCCCTCATCGAACGCACAGCTATCAGAGAGAGCTCGATTGCCGTTGTAATGAACGCGCTTGGTGCATCGCCCAATTCTGATGCAGAGCTTAGAAAGGCGCTCATCGCGCAAGTGACTTCCCCCGTGCTTTGGGAAAAGGGGATACGCGAGATTGAGAAAGAGCCTGTGGAGATCTATGTTGAAATTGGATGCGGCACTACGTTGCGCGGCATGAACAAAAAGATCGATGTGAAGGCTCCGACCATCACCATTGAAAAAGTTGAAAATTTAGAGGAGTTTGCACAGCATGTCTTTGCTCAAAGATAAGAGAGCCCTTGTAACTGGTGGGACCGCCGGAATTGGCAAAGAGATCGCCCTGCGTTTTGCAAAAGAGGGGGCGCATGTTGCGATCTTTGGAACCAACACAGAGAGAGCAAAAGAGGTGATGCAAGAGCTCGAGCTTGTGCGAGTTTTTCATGAACAGAAATTTGCTGCAGAGGTTGTAAACGTTGCAGACAAGAAATCGGTAGAAGAGGCGCTCGAGCGGCTCCTGAAAACTTTTGGAGCTATCGATATTCTCGTGAACAACGCAGGCATCACACGAGACAACCTTCTCATGCGTATGAGCGAAGAAGAGTGGGATGAGGTGATCGATGTAAACTTAAAATCGGTCTATAACACATCACAGGCGCTCATTCGCGCCATGTTGAAGGCGCGCAGCGGAAAGATCATTAATATCTCCTCTGTCGTTGGCTTGACAGGAAATGCAGGACAGGTCAATTATGCTGCTTCCAAGTCTGGGATGATCGGTTTTACAAAAGCCCTTGCCCAAGAGCTTGCGTCGCGCGGAATTTGCGTCAATTGCATCGCACCTGGTTTTATTAAAACGCGGATGACCGATGCACTTACCGATCCGCAGAAGGAGATGATTTTGAAGAAAATTCCCATGGGACGTATGGGAGATGCGCGCGAGATTGCCGATGCGGCAGTCTTTTTGGCAAGTCCGCTCTCCAACTACATCACAGGGCAGGTTTTGACTGTTGATGGCGGAATGGTGATGTAGGAGAAGGATCAAGGATGAAGGCTGAAAAAAGAGGGAGAAGATCAACGAAGTAACGAACGATGGAAGAGGACAAAAAACTAATTTTATCGTTCATATCATTGTATCGTTATCTCGTTGGTCTTGTTGCTCAGAAGAAAAAACGTTCACGATAAACAAAAGTATCAGATTTAGTGTTAGTAAGGAGAAACTATGCAAGAAAAGACAGTATCCATTGAAAAAGAGGTGATGGACATTGTAACAGAGCAGCTCGGAGTCGATGCTGCCGATGTCACCCTCGATAAGTCGTTCGTTGAAGACCTCAACGCCGATTCACTCGATCTCACAGAGCTCATCATGACATTTGAAGAGAAATTTGGGTTTGAGATCTCCGAAGAAGAAGCTGAAAAGCTGAAAACTGTCGGTGATGTCGTAGCCTACATCCGCAAAAAGAAGCCTTAGTGCTTATTCATGAGGCGACGCGATCCGCGTCGCCTCATCCCTTTGACTATCGATAACTTGAGTTTTCTTTTACTTAATTAAATTAACTGTTCATCTTGTATTCTACTAACAAGTAGTTTAAAATGTTTAATCTTTAACAGATAAAAGGAGCTTAAAACATGAGTACAGGATTTGCGGCTCTTCCGCCGCCACTGAAAGCATTGACTTGGGGATACTATGGCGTATCCGCCAATTCTCTTAACGTGGAGGAGTTGATTGAGGGGAATGTTTATTCCGAGAAACGAAGTGTCAGATTTGACATCTTCTGGGCATATAGACAGATAGTTCCTATAGTGGTTCTTGCTGATCCTCGGGCAGAAGAGCTACTTCCTGAGTCTGGGGTGAATCATGAAGCAATGCGCACACTTGTCCGAAGAGTTGCTCATACGACCTATGTCTGGTCTCCTAGATACTGCTTTGATAATAGGGTGCCCGAGTATTCTCGTGGCGATTATCATGAGTACAATCTTGCTCTACAGATGAAGGTCTATCGTTTGCACTCTGAGGCTATCGGCATGCATTGCCATTGGCGGAGAGATCTGACTGGTGAAATGAGGCAGGCGATTGAAACAATCGGGGATGTGTTTTGGCGTTTGCAACTTTTTGATGAAACTCCATTCAGACAAGACGCAGCTCGCTACTCCATTGATCCGCAAGAAGTGGGTCGTGTAGTACTAAGATATGAAAACGGAATCATGTCAGAGCATCCTGCTACTGCCGATGAGCGCAGGCAGCTTTGGGGTGATGCGCCCGCCCGGCTCGCAGCACCCGCAGCGCCTCGCGCGCTTACCCTCTGGGAGCGCGCCGCAGACTTTGCCTACCGCTGCTTTGCCCGTATGCGTGATAGCTTCTTTGGCCTCTGCAGGCGAATAGTAAGTTTGCGCTGCTTTAGCTGCTTGAGCGGTGTCGCACTGCTTGTTCGTGCTCAAATGCATCGTTTTTTTCGCTAATTAGGAGCACATCTTTTCGAGAGCCCAAGATAGCATGATGTGAAAAATATAAATTAATGATGTGATTGATCAAGAATAAGACAAATGGGCGCGAATATTTTTTCAAAGTTGCCAAGACCATTGGCATCGCTTGTGCTCGACTACTGCTACGAAAGTCGGCTTATGACCAGAGAGCTGATCGTGCGCAAGATCACATCTACAAGTACGAGCCAATACGTCTCTTTAGACTTTGACTTTGAAAAGATCGAGAAGATTTTCTTTGAAGCGGTACACGGTGTTCTTCCGATCATTAAATACTTTGTGCAACTGGACATGAGAGTCTCGCACGTAGACAGTCTACAGAAGTTCGCCATCACAACGTTCATCTATAAGGAAAAAGAGGTCAAAACGCTGGATCCAGTATTTCAACTCAATCTTTTTCAACGCGTGACTGCTGATGCGGACTCTGGACGTGCTAATCCTGCAGGCAGAAAAGATTATTATAGGAGCATGATGAAAATTGAAAAGTGTTTTACTCAGCTGAACATCTCAAAACTCTCCACGCAAAAACAACCCTCTATAGAACTTATGACAGACGATATACTCACCACAGTTGAGCAGGGGTCAGATGAACACACCACTGGTGACTTCCATGGTTCTCTCCTTCCCTTCCTCATGATCTAATACCAATCCCAGCGAATTTTTTTCTCGTCCCGGTCTCCTCTGTGCTCTCTGTGGTTAAAATTCTTCCTCTCTCTTCCTGCCGCCGTGGCCAGCGGCGATCCTGCCCGCAAAGCCGATCTTTGCTTCCCCTCTCTTTCTTCATCTTCCCTAATCACTGCTACGGGTTTTGAGCTCGACCCAAAGATTTTGGATCTCGTGATAGGGGACAAGTACCTTTGTGAAATGGTACTTTCGGAAAGCGCTGAGCGACGACTCTATGAGACTACGCGTCTTCTCATCCAAGCCTTGCATGAAAGTGGGATGAAGCACCGAGGGGAAAAAACCGTAGGTGTAAAAATGCTTTTCGACCGACTGCATGCGGAAGAGGTAGTTGATGAACTCGTAGACTAGCTCTTCTTTATTACTTGCTTTTGGGATGCTCAGGTTTTCAATCGAGAGAAAACTTCCCTCTTTGGGCACTACGAAATCGATGAAGTCAAATTTTTTCATCGATCTCCAGATGTAGGAGCTAAATGCAACGACGACGGGACAATTTCTTGTCGCAAGGAAGTAGTCGCCACGAAAGTCTGCGTAAGCCTCCACCCACCGCTTTTGTGTGAAGAGTAGGTTTTTTAGCGTTTGAAACTGTGTAGGGTCTAGCTCGTCTACTGTTCCGTAAAGATAGAAGGCACCAAGCAGAATCGTCTCAACAGGATCGTTCAGCATTGTGATCTTGTAGTTTACATACGAGGGATCGAAGATTGCGCGCCAGCTGGGATCGAACGGTTTATTTTGAAAAAAGCTTTTATCCACTCCAAGCCCGCAGATCTCCCATTCGAAAGGAAGAGAGTAGCGATTATCTGGGTCATAATCATGGCCGAGAAGAAGCGGGTTGATGTCGCGGTAGAAAAAGATTTTGGAGTGGTCGATCTCTTTCAGAAGGCCTTCTTCAATCAGAAGATCAACAGCATAGTCGGACGGGACGATGAGATCATACCCTTCTCCTTTTGTTGCTTTTAGTTTGACGAGGAGCTCCTCGTTTGACGAGTAGTAGTTGAGATGAATTTTGATCCCCGTCTCTCGTTCAAAGTCGGCGATGATGGAGGGCTCAAGAATGTCCCCCCAAGCAAAGACGTTGATGCTGCGCGGGTCAAAATGCATAACCTCCCACTTAGGCCAATAAAGTATTGTGAAGATGAGCGCAAGCCAGAAGAGGATCACTGAAAAGCGGATGAGCAGTTTGTTCATCCAAAAATCCTTATGCGTGTTTTAAGGGAGAAAAAGATCAACACTAGAAAGCTGCTCAGAAAAAGGAGGAGGGCTGAAAGCGCGTTGACGACAGGAGAGACGCCGGAGCGCAACATCGAAAGAATGTACAATGAGAGAGTTTGAGAAGAGCTTCCTGCGCAAAAATAGGAGAGGATGAAATCGTCAAAAGAGATGATAAAAACTAGAAGGCCCGTTGCAACCAGGGCGGGTGTAAGCTGTGGAAGGGTGACTTTGAAAAAAGTTTGGATTGGTGTGGCTCCAAGCACAAGCGATGCCTCGGTCAAGTTGTAATCCAGCTCTAAGAAACGCGCGTAGACAATGGGAATCACAAACCCCAAGCCAAGTACTGTATGGGCTACAACGAGCGTGGTGAGTCCTAGTGGAA
>JBIOJU010000085.1:0-5673 GCA_044451165.1 Chlamydiales bacterium
CCCTCACACTGTATGGGCAGGATTCTAACACTCCACAGAGACAGAAGATCTGCCTCAACAGGATCGTAAAAGATGAGAGCAAGATTATCCGGCGCTGTCTCGATTCGGTTAAGCCTTTTATCGATTATTGGGTGATCGTGGACACGGGATCCTCTGATGGGACCCAAAAGATCATCAAGCAGCACATGAAAGGCGTTCCTGGGGAGCTCCATCAGCGAAAATGGAAAAATTGGGGAGAGACGCGCACCGAAGCTCTCACTCTTGCAAAAGGCAAAGGTGATTATCTCCTTTTCATGGATGCGGATGATCTGCTGGAGTTTGATCCAGACTTTGAACGTCCTATTTTTACGGCAGACCTCTACCACATGTGGCGCGGCACAAAAGATTTCTCCTACCTAAAACCACAGATTGTAAAAGCCTCTCTTCCTTGGAAATGGGTGGGCGTTACGCACGAGTATTTGGGGTGCGATAAGCCCTATACCTCGGAGACACTCGAACATGTAAAATATGTTTCTATCGACGATGGTGCCACACGCTCATTGGGAGTAGAAAAGTATTGGAAAAACGTCAAGCTACTCGAAGAGGGCTTGAAAAAAGAGCCGAACAATGAGCGGTACGCCTTCTACCTTGCCGAGAGCTACCGCGATGCAGGAGAAAAGGGGAAAGCCCTGGAATGGTTTCAGAAACGCATAAATATGGGTGGCTGGGCAGAAGAGATTTTTTGGGCAAGGCTTCAGATCGCGCTACTGTTGCATGGCATGGGACTTCCTCCTAGTGTTGTGATCGAAAGCTATCTAAATGCACACAACTTCCGTCCACACCGCATCGAACCGATCTACTACCTTGCACAACTCTACAACGAACAAGGTGAACATAAAAAAGCATACCAGCTGATCAAGAAAAGAGAGCTAATGGAACAGCCCTCTCAAAAAGACAGCCTATTCAACATGGACTGGATGGAAGAGTATGGTCTACTGTTTCAACTTTCGATCTCTTCCTACTTTGTCGGCAACTACCAGGAATCTCTCAACGCATGCGACAAGCTTCTTCAGATTGAGCGCCTTCCTGAATCCTGGCGCATGCAAACGGTGACCAACCGTACCTATCCCCTCAACAAATTGCAGGCAAGCCCTGATTAAGCGCTTTTTTTGTGTGTCATCGTACGCATGATATGCTCAAGCGGTTCAAACACCCTCAGTGCTTCTTTGATTCTCAAAAGTTTATCATCCAACACGGTCATCATATTCTCTTCACGTGTGATGTAAATCTGCATTTTTGAAATTTCCTGGTCTCGCTTAAATGCTTTCCTGCTCAAATAGAGAAACGAGCTGCCGAAATAGATGGTTGTACAAACTGCAAAAATAAGCTGCAGCACCTTGACTTTCGGATCTGATAAAAAATTCACGAGAGGTTCATTTCCCATCGCACGTGCGACATTAGGCAGCCCACCCATGTAGACAAAAAGCGAGCTAAACCCCCCGAGCATGGTGGGTGTCAGCTCGACAACAAGCCGGCTCCAATTCGCTTTAAGCCATGATTTTAATTTTATCTGTGGCTGCATCGAAGCACGGGATAACTTATCCGCGATTTTACTAAATTTTTCAGCATCTTCGCTTTTTTCTGTTTCAACAGCTTTCTTGATGCTTAAAGCGTTTTTTGCTTCATGCAGCTCAAGAAGAAAATATTTAGCAAAATCACTTCTAGGATGCTCCTCTACTCTTTGCTCAAGCGCGTCAGCCCACTTTAAAGCGAGGGCTTGTAGATCATGACTGTTTTCAATTTCTCGCCTTTTAACAGGGATGGTTAAATGTTCGAGCATGAGAAGCAGCTCGGTTGTCTTTAAATCGATCTCTTCTTTTCTCTGTCTGTTGATCTCTTGAATGATGGCCACTTCTAGATCTTGCAACTTCCGCTTATCAAGCGCTGCAGCAGACTGGTTTCTTCTCACTCTTCCACTTTGAAAACCGATAAAACCTCCAAGCAGCCAAGCAGAAGAAGCAACAGAATAAAAGACAGGCTTAGAACTCATGTCTAACTGTAAAAAACCACTCAGTCCCATCCATCCACCCAGCGTGGCTGTTAAAATTGAATTCACAACAAGAGAGGATTGCCCTAAAACCTCTGCCCCAGTTGTTTTTAACTGCTCTTTTGCTCTGTGCGGTATTGTTGCTAAATTAAAAAGAGAGTCCAACTCCTCCTTCGTTAAACATGTCTCCAAATGATCCTTCCCCAGCTTGATATGCTTCTGTAGAAAAAGAAGTTCTGTGGGAGTTAATTTGTGTAATTGACTTTTGCTAAGCATGCTGCCCTCCATAACGGTTGCATCTTCAACTCAATTCTCTATTCCTTTCATTTTTTAGCGTCAAGCAAGGCGTTGCTGCATAAATCGGAAAAAAACAACCACCGAGCACACCGAGAACACCGAAAGGAAAATAATAAAGATGGGCAAGAAGAAAAAACAAGACTCTCTCTATTTCTCTTCTCCTCGGTGCTCTCGGAGTGCTCGGTGATGAAAATTGAATTGTGCAGCAAAGCCTTCAAGCAATGCGATATTACTCGGGAAAGATTGGAACGAGAGAACGTAAAAGGGCGGCTTTGTCAAGAGTGGCGATCCAGACTTCATTGTCATCTTTGCCATACGCGACGTAGATCGTATTGTCGGAAATGACGCACCCGCCAGGAAAAATCACCTTTTTTTCCGAATTCGAGGGAGGATAAAATTCAGGTGCAACGATAGGGAGAGAAGAAATTTTAGTGATCTGAAAAGGCGGCTCAGCTGAAAAAGTGTAAGCGCCCATAAAATAGTGCCATTTTTCATACTCATCAGTGATCGACGAGGTTGTTTTCATGGCAGAATGAAAAAAAGCGAAATACTCTCCATCCATGAGAAGAGGCGGCGTGCTCCCCCTGACTGTCCCAAACTTCCAATTCACCTCTCCTCTTGTTTCGTAAGCATGATAGCAGACACCGTTTGTAAAATTGGGTGCAATCACCTCATGGGGATTTAGGCTGTAGCTCAACATGAGTGTTTTGTTCCATTCAAAGGGAAGCCAATTTTTTTGCCAGAGTTGCGTGTTGCATTTTTCGGCGTAGATTAATTTGAGCGGTGGCGAAAGTGTAAAGCGGTCGTTTGCAAACTGAAGTTCCGCCATAAAAATATCGCGTCTGTCACACAAAGAAGAGCCTGTGACATCGACATTATCGTTGTAAATGAGAAAGAGTTTATCTCTGTAAAAAAAGAGGCGTGCATCTTCTGTTTGTGAAGGAGTTTTGCTCTTCTTTGGCCTTGTCGTCAAAATTTGCGGCTTAGAGATCTGGTTGAAATTTTCATCCAGAAAGACAACTCCAATGTAGTTGATCCAAAATCGACTAAACGAATCAGGACAAAAACGAAAGGTAAGCAAAAAGTCGTTACCGATTTTGATCAGTGAAGGGTTGAACGCGCCAGGGTACTCCTCAAGAAGAATTCTCTTCGTAGTAAGAACGATCTTCTCTCCAGTCGCAAGTTTATCCAGATCGAGCGGCACGGGATCCGCGCAGCTTGCTCGCATAAAAACAATCACGAAAACAGCAAAAAGCAGCTTCCTCATGGGCAACGACAATACCCAAAACAAAAGAAAGAATTCAACCACAGAGAGCACAGAGCACACAGAGAAAAAGAGATAAATATTATACTTCTTTCTCGATAGTTTTTTATCTTTTGTCTAATTTTCTTTCTCCGCCTCGGTGTTCTCTGTGCTCTCTGTGGTAAAAAATCTTTCTTTGCTCTTTTCAATTTTCGGTGGATCTTTATAATCTGTGAACCATGAAAAATAGATTTCTTACGCTCATTCTTTTTCTTTTTGCATGCATCCCTCTCTTCTCAGCTGAACTGGAAGACTACTTCAAGAAGATGAGTGATAAGTCTGGCAATCATCAGATGCGCAACATCGACTTCATTTATATGATCAACTTAGATGAGAGGCCGGAAAAATTTCATGTCACTGTGGAAAAGCTTGCGCCATTTGGCATCTACCCTTGCCGCTTCTCTGCTGTTAATGGCTGGAGGCTCTCACTCGAAGCACTTAACGACATGGGAGTGAAGTATGGGCCTTGGATGTCTTCGGGAGGATGGGGTACCTACTACCCTCTAGATGAAAACGGCCAGCCAAAACATGAACTCATAGAGACGTTTGGCAGAAACTATTTTTGTCACTGCATGTCCCGTGGCGCAATCGGCATCTGTCTCAGTCATCTTTCTGTGCTCCAAGACGCCTACGATGCGGGCTATGAGACAATCTGGGTCATGGAAGACGATGTCGAAGTGATGCGCGATCCTCGCGTCCTCTCGGACCTTATCGATGAGCTCGATGACCTGGTTGGAAGAGAGGGATGGGATGTTCTTTTTACCGATCGAGACACGAAAAATAATAACGGGCAATATGTGGCCTGCTCTGCCTACGCCTGGCGTCCCAACTTTGTCCCCGCAAACCCGCTCAAATGTTTGGAAAAAGAGAACATCAGCCCAGACTTTAGAAAAGTAGGAGCCCGTTTTGGCGCCTATTCGATGATCGTCCGCAGATCTGGCATTGAAAAGATCCTCGATTTTTTTAAATGTTTTCAGCTCTTTCTTCCCTATGACATCGACTTTACACTTCCCTTTGACATGCGTTTTTACACGGTGCTAGACGATGTCGTCGGTCCACAGATCAACGCATTCTCAGATAATGGCGCTCCAAACTACAGAAAGAAGTTTGTAGGTGAAGAAGAGGAAGAAGAAGACGATGAAGATGACGAGGAAAAAAATTAATGGATTACGATTTCAACGCTCAGGCTGCAAAGCATCGCGAAGAGCTCATCGGCCTCAATAAACAGATGCCATCTGCACTGGTCAAAAGACAAGCTCTTGAAATCATGGCGGAGCTAGAAGGATGGTGCGCGGAAGACAAAGCGGCGATTCTTGTCGACCTGATCTTGAAAATGAAGCCGGCAACGATTGTCGAGATTGGCGTGTTTGGCGGCAAATCTCTTGTGCCGATGGCCTGCGCGCTCAAAGCTAATCAAAAAGGTGTGATCTATGGAATAGATCCATGGGATCCTGCTGCTTCAATGGCGGAAGTGCTCCATCCAGATAATAAACACTACTGGAGCATCGTAGACCATCGTGGAATCATGCAAGGCCTCATTCAAAAAATCGAACAGCATGACCTTGTAGACCAGATTGAGCTCATCGAAAGCACCTCTGAACATGCCCCGTTGATTTATGAGATCGACATTCTTCACATCGACGGTAACCATTCTGAAAAGACCTCATTTTTCGATGTGAACAAGTGGGTGCCTCTCGTGAGAAAGGGAGGATGGATCATCTTCGACGATATGAAGTGGCACGAGCAGGGCGTCGACACGACAGCTAAAGCCACAGCTTGGCTAGATGCGCACTGTATAAAATTCACAGAATTCACAGACGTTTGCACATGGGGGATATGGATAAAACCATGATTAAATTTACTACTTCAATCTTTGTTTCATTAATTGTTTTTATTGCGCCTGCACGTGCAGAGACAGAGGTCGATGCACTCAAACAGCGCGTCTGCAACGTACTCCCACACCTTGAGGGATGGTGTTCAAAAGAGAAGGCTCTTAACTTTATCGACCTTGTGCTCGATGTACAGCCCAAGGTGTGTGTGGAGATCG
>JBIOJU010000086.1:0-5615 GCA_044451165.1 Chlamydiales bacterium
CTTGTGAAGAATGCGATATTACCCTCTGCATGCGTTACGTCTCTTTCAAATCGACCTGCAGTCTCTTCTGGTCGAAAGCGAAGTTTGAGTGTCGGAGAGAAAATGCTCAGGAAGAGGCTGGAGATAATACCGACCACTTTTTGGAAACCTCTAGCTCCTACAGGAAGGAGTTCGCCAGCTGTACACATTAAAGCATAAGTGCGAGGGGCCGTTTTTTTAAGGATTCGTGCCAAGGGGGCATCGATAGCACTATAGCCTGATATGGTCATGGTTATATCGTCGTTCAAAACATAAAATTTTCCACGAGAGTTCCAATTTTCAGCATCCTCTTCAGTCACATGCGATCTCTCTATTCCTTGTGCGCGATACAAACCTCCCTCTCCCAAATCTTCTCTTCCTCCTAACCTTGGATCTGCGCCGCCAAGCACAATACCGTAGTAGTTGCGTGGGGATGTTCCGTGCACATAGGTGTGAAGACAGAAAAGGTTGGCGAGGGCGTCATCAAAGAGATCGAAGAGCGAGAAGCTGTTCAGCGCATTCAATACAAGATGCGCTGGCAGTTGGTAACACGGAGCCTGTGGAGGTTGTACTGCCATAGTGTTAACCTACGCTCGCGTCGGGGGTTAAGATGCCGAGGCCTTTGAGGACGAGAATGACGCCCTCTCTTGTGATGTTGCCGTTTTCTTCAAAAAGCCCTTGAGGGTCTCGGCCCGGCAGATGTTCTGCTAGCCAGTCCGTCGTGAGTTGCATGGCTACTTTTCTTCCTGTGTATCTTGGGGGTGCGCCGTTGAATGCGAGCATGGTGAAGTTCACAATCGCTTCGGGGGTGTAGTGGCGAAAGAAGGCAGGAAGTGAGTATCTAGGTGCTAGCTGGATCATGAGGTAGGGGTCGTCATTGTCTGCAGATGCTGCGTATTTAATGCCGAGATGTGTGCCGATAGAGACAAGATACTCCATATTAGCGTGGACATCTCCTCTTGCCATCCTGTAGAAGAGGATATCCCGCCTAAAATCGTGCAGGAGTGTGTGTACAATTTCTGGGTAGGTTTTTACACGCTCCTCTCCCTTCAAAATTCCATACCAGAGGATGGTGCGGCCGTTCATGAGTGTAGGGCAGTGTCTTAAGCCTGCACGGGCAAGGTCGAGTATGCACTCTTGTTTGGTCTGAAGAGGGTGATTTCCATTTGCAAGCTCAAAAGTAATATGTCTAAGCATGTTTGGAAGTTCGCGATTGTAGTCCGGCCGTTCATTCATGATGAAGGCGATGAAGTGGCGTAAGCCTTCTCGTGTTTGCGCGTACGTACCAGGAGCATCAGGATCGCTGGTAAAAACCGAAGGGTGGATGTAGCGGGGGTTTTGCGGATCTGTGACGTTGACGAGCTCGTCAAACAGCCGGTTTAAAATGGTGACATCAATTGCGGGCGCAACTGGAATCACCCTCTCCTCACCAATAGGCGCTTGCAAGTGGTTAAGATTTAGCCGAGCGTCCGCGCCTTGTACGGGAATGATCTCTGGAACTGGATCTTGGAGGGATCGTCGAATGGCGCGAGAAAAGTTTCGGTCTGCTCTTGAATCTCTTGACCATTCTTCTGTGTGAAGCTGCCTTCCTTCCCAATTGGCTCGGTACACCATATACCCCAGAACGTAAAACAGCTTCAAAATCTGCGTTACGTAGTTATAGACCGTCTCTGCAGTTTGATAGAAGGCCACAGTGCAAATTTGCAGGTACGTATCTTGAACGGCCTGTGGAGCTCGAGGGGCTACGGTATTGCTTAGGGCTTGTAAAGACATAATTTTCCTGATTTATTGTTTTATCAGGATATTTTATTACATATTGCGAAATACAACAATATACTAATAATTATATTTTTGTAAGGATCTCATAACCAGATGCGGTAATAAGCAGAGAGTGCTCCCACTGGGCGCTCGGTCTGCCATCCTCGGTCCGGACGGTCCAACCGTCGCGTGCATCGAGCACTCCATTTGCAACCCCTGCGTTGATCATCGGCTCAATGGTGAAGGTCATCCCCTCGACGAGGGGGATTTTGACGCGGTTGTAATGGTGTGGGATTTGTGGGGGTTCATGCATTTCGATGCCGACCCCATGGCCGGCAAATTGATGAACGACAGAACAGCCCATTGTTCGGGCATAATCTTCGATGAGATCTCCAATTTCACACACAAGCACGCCCGGCTTTAAGATGGCGATCGAGCGATTTAAACACTCGAGCGAGACATCCACGACTCGCTGTTTGTCCGCATCAACCTTGCCAATGCAGACCATGGTGCTGCAGTCTCCGTAAAAGCCATCGATCGAGCAGGCGACGTCAATATTGACGATATCTCCTTCTTGGAGCGGGCGGTCGTCGGGGATGCCATGACAGATCACCTCGTTGAGGGAAGTGCAAATGCTTTTTGGGAAGGGAGGGGTGCCGTAACCTAACGGCGCGGGGGTTACGCCTAGTTCGAGATGCAGCTGATGAGCATAGGAATCCAGCTCGTTCGTCGTCACACCAGCTTTAGCCATTTTGCAAGTCTTATCGAGAATAGTGGCAGCCAGTTTACAAGCGCGGCGGATACCCGCAATCTGCCCGCTATTTTTGACAATAATTCCATACTGCTTAAGGTACTGTTCGGCGCGATAGGTGTGCGTTTCAGGTGGTGCCTTGGGGAAATGGCACTTTTTCCATTTCGCTCCACTCCCGCACCAGCAAGGGTCATTACGTGTGATCACTCTTCTCCTTCCAAAAAGATCAAGTTTAGTCCAGATCCCCCTTAAAATCTAGAACCCGAAAAAGAACTTGGATAGAGAATTACAGCTTTCTTTTTAACGACGAATGTTGATAATAAGCGCTTTAAATTTTATTTTACATAGGTTGGTTGACGAAAACATCCTACACTGTGGTATATTAATCTATGAAAAGAGATATTTCTCAAACGCGTAATTTTGCCAAGAGGGTTGATGATCTCCTGCGGAGCAGGAGACTTCTGCCGGAGGATTTCGAGGCGTTTAAGAAGAGACTAGTTCAAAATCCAGAAGAGGGAGATTTGATTCCCGGCACTGGTGGGGTACGCAAAACTAGACTTAAATCCTCAACGAAGGGAAAAAGCGGGGGATTTAGAGTGTGTTATTTTGATGATCCTTATCGAGAAGAGTTGTTTCTAATGCGGATATATTTGAAAAATGAGAGAGAGGATTTGACCTCCGAAGAAAAAAAAGCGCTGAGAGAATTTGCGGAAATAGTCAAGAGGAGATGAGAGATGGGAAAGTTTTATGAAGATTTAAAAGATGGATTTGAAGAGATCATCGCTCACAGGCGAGGAAAAATTACACTCCGCACTGAACGCATCGAAATTCCAGAACCTCCTATAGAATATAAAGCGAAGGATATTAGGAAAATCCGCAAAAAGGGCCCTTATTCACAGGGAATTTTTGCACGAATACTGAACGTTAGTATTAAAACAGTCCAATCGTGGGAATCTGGCGAAAGAAATCCCAACCATGCGGCACTGCGCTTGCTTGAAATCATTGATCAAGGAATCTATCGCCCCGGGATTCAGAGACGGGCTTAATACCAATCCCAGCTAAACCTTCTTTGCGATTAGGTTGCAGAAGCGAGCTCTTGTTCGAGAGAGGTCATTTTTGCAATGACGGTCCTGCCGAGCGAGGAGAGGCGCTCACGCCAACTAGGTGTGTCGCTTAGAGCCCATATTTCTAATGCGCGCTCGAGGTGGGTATAGTCATGCGAAAGAAGCATTTTTCCTAAACTTTTATTTGAAAGAGAGTCGACATGTGCGACGATCTCTTTTGCGCACTCCTCTCCCTTGGAGAACTGGTACCGTTTTTTCAAATCTATCGCGTCCTGCATGAACTCTTGGAAATCTTGCACAAACTGATGCACAAGAGTAGAGGGAAGCGGCGACGAGTGGGTTTTCAAATACTCTTCAAAGGCAAAAAGATCTGAGATAACAAAGATGATCGCGTTGTCAAATTTCGCGTAGGCGTCATACTCGTTCCAGAGATTTTCAATCTGCGCCTTGTCGCGCGGAGCTGGGCTTGCTGGCATATCTTTGCATATACGTAGTCTGTGAATTTATCCGCAATACAAGCAAAGAAGAAGCGATGAACCGGAGCAAGAAAAGCCGGGGAACGGTAACGCAATCGGTAACGTTCAAAAAGAGCGCCGTGGACGTTGGACGATGTGGACTTAGTGGACGCTATGGACGACATGGACAGCGCGAGAAGAGACTTTCTTTTTTCTTAGCGCCTGTCCACTAGCGTCCATGTTGTCCACATCGTCCACTCCAAGTCCACGGCCCGAGGCGCTCTTCATTTCTTTCGTGAATGTTCCTGTTTGTACCTGTTACCCTTCACGATCTTAAACGTCGTGTCATTCGTAAGCGCAATGTGTGTACGTGATTTGTACCGGTGGAGGGTAATTTTCTTTCAGAAAAGTCTGTGTTTCTTTATCGATGATAAATCTCACTAGTTCAATCTTCTTTAACGTCGGAATCGGTTTGTAGACCACTGCACTGCTTGTTGGAAAGCTCCCTAACGGGACGAGTTGTGCATGGGGGTTTTCAAGGCAGAGACTTTCAAAAGAAGTTGGGGCAGAACAGATCTTTTCTGTCGATAAAAAAGTCGATAACTTACGTGTAGTACGATCTGGTTTCAATCTCCGGTGACGTATCGCTGGAAAGCAAAGAAAATCTTGTTTGGTAAGTGCAAAACGACCGTTATCTCTGAGATGTGTTAAGTGATTCAGCCGAACTTTCAAAGAGCATAAGTAGTTTGTGAGTTCGTTATTTTTCATTGCCTGACATAGATCCAGTTTTTCGAGCTTTGGAGGAAGATTTTGGAGCATCGTCTCCATAGGAACGGAAAAAGAGTAGGATGTGTCATAGTCAAACTGTAAGCCGGCAATAGCACGCGGAACAACCAGTGATTGCAAGTTAGGAAGGGTTTTGAAGAGTTCTGGCATGAGTTGACGGGCGGCCACATTTTCTATTTTTAAGACCAGATTTCTGAGATTTAACTCGCGGATATTAGGATAGCAACAAATGTACTGTCGGAAGGCTTCTGCCACTTGTTTGGGGTCGTAGGGGTTTTCTTGGTTTGGTATGAGACGCATGATCTCTTCGGCATAGACGCAGCGCTTGGCAAACATTCGAAATACTTTGCAGATCTGCGAAGCGAAAAGGCACTCGGAATCGGAAAGAAAACTCAAGATCCTATTTGTAACTTGATTAGGAATCCCATTTTTGTCTGTACCTGGCGGGCGAAAAGGATCAACCGAGGTCTTAATAACTGCTTTAACGGACATAATTTCCTGAAAAGTGATTTAATGTGAAAAATTTTAGACCAATTAATTTTAAATATCAACAATATTAATTTATTGATTATTAGTAACTTAAGAATGTTAAAATAAAGATAAGAGCGGCTGTTGGCGTGTCGATTTTCGCTGGTTAAGGCATTTGCAGTGCGACAAAAAATGATGTGAAACGAAAGGAATGATAGAAGAAAACAAGGGTGCTATGCGCTGATTAATTTTCTATCGTTTCATCGTTACATCATTCAATCGTGTCACTTGCTGGTGTTGAATCTATAAGAGGAA
>JBIOJU010000087.1:0-5532 GCA_044451165.1 Chlamydiales bacterium
TCATAGGATGTGTATGAGGAATATGATTTTTTTCTACGCAGCTCTACAAAGTTATTTCTGAACGATCCCTTAGCCTAATGCCCATGCCTGGGTATCCTGCCATCAAAGAAAAATAGCCTTTAAGGCGTAGAAGCAGAGAATAGACATCGCGGCGCTTGCGGGGAGTGTGATGATCCAGGAGAGAACGATGCTGCGTACGGTATTTAAATTGAGAGCGCGGAAGCCACGCGCCATGCCAACACCTAAAACCGCACCGACGAGGCAATGTGTAGTTGAGATGGGAATGCCGAGTTTTGAGGCCATAAGAATCGTCGTAGCGGCCCCAAATTCTGCGCAGAAGCCGCGAGTTGGAGTGAGTTCAGTGATCTTTTTGCCGATCGTCTCCATCACCCGCCAGCCAAAAGTAGCAAGCCCGATGACGATGCCAAGTCCCCCAAAGGCAAGAAGCCAAGTGGGTACGCCCACACTGGTGGCGATCGTCCCGTTTTTGATGATGTCAAGAACAGCTGCAACCGGACCGATAGCATTTGAGACATCATTTGCTCCATGTGCAAAGGCGACGAAGCAGGCGCTCAAAATTTGCAGATAGGCAAACATCTTCTCCATCGTACGATATTCAGAGGTTCTCTCAGAAAAACTTGTCTCCTTGCGGAGCTGTTGCGAAAGTGTTTTTACTTCCTCTAAGAGATTGCCCACGCGCTCATGTGTCTCACTCATGGAAGTGACGTGGACGCGTTGAAGATGCTTAAAGGCTTTATCTAAACTCACGACGTGTTGTGGAAGATGTCGAGTAACCGCCGCCTCTGCAAGGCCGGGAAAGGAGGTCCGTCGAAGAATAAAATAACAGATGAGGCCCGCGACTGCCCCTACGCCAATTGCAATTAGTAGAGCCTGAGGAAAGGAGATTGCAAGGTTGAGATTGGCGAGGCCATTGAAAATCAGGCTTATGGTAAATGTGCCGAACACGATAAAAATCAAAAATGGAAATAGTCTGACAGTTGCTTCGGTGGGATTCATCGCAAAAAGGATCTTCTTCTGCAGGACGCTGAATAAAAGATAGGAAAAAATTGCCGATAGAAATGGGGATATCACCCAACTGATGGCGATGGCCCCGACTTCGCCCCACTTAACTGCATCCGCTCCCCCGACGAGAAATCCGAAGCCTAAAATTGCACCCACGATCGCATGTGTTGTAGAGACGGGCCAGCCGCAAATTGAAGCAATTTGAAGCCAAATGCTTGTACCTAAAAGCGCTCCACACATCCCAATGATCAACACAAGAGGTTGAGAGGAAAATAGATTGGGATCGATGAGTCCACTTTGCATAGTTTCTGTAACGGGGGCACCCACAAAAAAAGCGCCGCAAAACTCTAAAACTGCCGCTACGATCACAGCGCGAAAAAGAGTGAGCGCGCCAGAGCCCACGGATGTTCCCATCGCATTGGAAACATCGTTTGCTCCAATGTTCCAAGCCATGTAAAAGCCGACGACAAGAACGAGAATTTTTAGAACGAATTCAATTTCCATTATTTGAGTTCCAAGACCATCCTGATGCGATTGGCAAGCTTTTCTGAAAGGTTTGCAAGGAGATAGACCTCTTCAATCAGTTTGTGCCAGAGATAAAAATCAGGAGCAGAAAGAGACTCGCCCTGCGCAAAGAGCTGTTTCATGAGTATGCGCTGCATAAGGTCGACCTCATGCTCTTTGTACGCTGTATTTTCCACCATCTCCTTCACTTTTTCTGCTTCGAGCCCGCCAAATGAGGATTCTAAAAGTTCATCGATCTCCTCGATGACATGTTTGGCATCCCAAAACACAAGAGAGCTCTTTTTAAATAGCGCCTGGATCTCTTCGTTCAGATTTTTAAAGGGGGCAAGAGGCCTAAGAGTGAGCAAGATCCCAATATCTTCAGTTTTATCTGCGATACTATCTTGTAGGGCAAGAATCTCGAGAAAATGGCCACGATCGATGGGAAGAAAGAGGCTTTTAGGAAGATGGTTGCGGATATCATTTTTCGTGATATCAGCCTCATGTTCCAATTCACAAAGGGAGGTCACAAGCTTATCCAGCTTTTCTCGGTCGACCTTATGCAGGGTCTCAAAAACAGAGGATAACTTTTCCATGCAACTCGCCACTTTATTCATATGGCTCTGCAGTGGAGCAAAGGGAGATTTTCCAAACAGCCTAGCTATGGTCAACATGGTTCCCTCCAATATCTCGGAAGGCTTATATATCTCAAATCAAGCTTTCTGTAAATTAATTCTCTTAGCCTGCGATAGCAGCTGGAAAGATGCGGCACTTGTCGTGTTCTCTATAATCTGCATGCACTTTGCTCAGCTCTTGAGCGTCGATAGGCTGCCGTTCGAGATTCCAGACGAATTTGGCATAGTTGTTCACCGACTCATCGGCTGAGAATTTCCCCATGCTTGCAATGTTCTGAATGGCATGTTCAACCCAGGCAGAGGGATTTTGGAAGAGGAGTTCTACGCGTTTTTGGGTCTCATAGTAGGCTTGAAGGTCGCCTAAAACAAAGTAGCGGTCTGGGGTAGAATAGGAGTTCTGTTTTTCAAGGAGAGAACGGTATATGGAGCTGAACCCTTGGTGTTCTGTTTCTGTCTCTGCGAGAGAGTGGTCGCGCAGGCTGTCGACCGCCTTTTTAATCGCCGGATTATGCATGTAAATTTCCCATGGATTGTACCCTCCCTTTTCCCAAAGGGTACGATTCTGCGCTGCGCTTTGTCCAAAAGAGAAGGGCCACCACTTATCGGTTACCTCCTGATGCATCTCAATATTGGCCCCATCTTCTGTGCCAATGGTGAGAGCGCCGTTCATGGCAAGTTTCATATTTCCTGTTCCGGATGCTTCTGTGCCAGCTGTGGAAATCTGCTCTGAAAGATCAGCGGCAGGAATGATGCGTTGAGCGCGCGAGACGTTGTAATTTTCTATGAAGGCGACCTTAAGGAGATGACCTGTTGTCGGATCGTTATTAATTTTTCGCGCGACAGAGTAGATGAGATGGATGATCTGCTTAGCGAGTTCATAGCCAGGGGCGGCTTTGCCGGCAAAGATCATGAAACGTTTCACTTGGCGAGCAGAGGGATTGTTTTTCAGCTCATGATAGATCATGAGAACATGAAGAATGCTCATGAGTTGACGCTTGTACTCATGAAAGCGTTTGATTTGCACGTCGAAGAGAGCATCCTCCTCGAGTGTGGTGAAATGTCCGATCGGTGTGCCGTGCAAGTCGCGGATAGGGTTTTTTTCCAAGATGTATGCGATCAATTTTCTTTTGTTCTCTTTTTTGATCTCTAAAAACTCTCTATGGCTCTCTGGGTCATTTGCAAATTGCGCAAGGTTGCGAATCTGGGTAAAGTTGATGATCCATTCACACCCGATCCGTTTGGTGATGAACTCTGCAAGGCGCGGATTGGCAAATAAGAGCCAGCGTCTTTGCGTAACGCCATTTGTCACATTCACAAATTTATCCGGAAACATCTCGTAAAAATCTTTAAAAATGGTAGTTTTTAGAATGTCGGTGTGAATGGCAGAAACACCATTCACGCGGTGGGAGCCTGCGATAGCCAGGTTAGCCATACGCACCTGTCCTCCCTCAATCATCGACATCCGCCTTACGCGCTCCTCATCCCCGGGATACTTTTTTCGCACACTGTTGCAAAATTCTAAATTCATTCTTTCAATGATCTGGTATTGACGCGGCAAGAGGTAGTTGAGACGGTTTTGATTCCACTCTTCCAATGACTCTTGGAGGATGGTGTGATTGGTGTAACTGCAGCATGTTTTTACAACTTCCCACGCTTCTCCCCATCCAAAATCATGTTCTCGGAGTAGGATCCGCATCATTTCGGCAATCACAAGTGCCGGGTGCGTGTCGTTAATTTGAATTCTGACCTTGTCCGCAAAAGTAGAAAGGTCCGGGTTGAACTTCATATGGTGGAATACGATATCCTGAATCGAAGAGGAGGCGAGTAAAAATTCCTGTTTTAAGCGGATGCGTTTACCTACCTCATTGTTATCATTGGGATAGAGCACATCGGTCAGGGAGGAGTTTTCTGCAGCCTGGTCGATCTGGCCAGCATTGTACCTTTGCAAAAGAAAATTGCGCGGTGACTCTTTGGTCGTCCAGAGGCGCAGCGTCAGCACCGAGTAGTCGGCTTGCTCTTTGTAGCCGATGATCGGAAGATCGTAGGAGAGGGCACGCACCTCTTCAAAGTCTACCAGATTAAATACTTCGACCCCCTTTTTATTGAGTGCTGGCATCATCCTGCCGGTAAAGTGCACAGAGCAGGAGTGGGCATCACGCCTAAATTCCCAAGGGTTTTCGTGTAAAAGCCAGACATCAGGTCGTTCCATCTGCACACCATCCCAGATCTCTTGGTCAAAGATCCCATACTGGTATCGAAGGCCATAGCCCATCGCAGGGTACTGTTGTGTTGCGAGCGAATCTAACAGGCAGGCAGCAAGACGCCCTAGGCCTCCGTTTCCCAATCCTGGGTCGGGTTCCATACGCAGCTCATTTTCTAGCTTGCGGTTCATTTTTCTGAGCACGACTTGGACAAGGTCTGTTGCATGGATGTTAATGATATTATTTCCCATCATGCGCCCAGGCATGTACTCCATGCAGAGATAGTAGAGTGTGCGCGCCTGATTTTTTTGATAGGTATGCCAGGTTGCTGTCCAGTTGATCATGACCTCTTCGCGCAGGGTAAGGGCAAAGGCACGATAAAACTCTTCATCGGTTGCCTCATCGACCGTCACTCCCATGGTCGTGATGAGGTAGTGTTTGACCTTGCTTGCAAGCATCTCTGCCTGATATTCCAGCTGAGGATCCACGTTTTTCTCCTAAGTTTTCTTCATTGTGATGAACAGAGGTTTTTATTCTAGAAAAAAACAAAAAAAAGGTCGGGCACGCTCACAGGCACAGGCACGAAAGAAGGAAAGATTGTCCACAAATCTGCTCCGCTTGCGAACGTATCGTAGGGGGCCGCTTTTTCTTTCGTGTGCGTGCCCGCGCCCGTGAGCTTGCCCGATCCCTCTTCATCTTCTCTTTTGAAATATTGAAAAGATGGGTATTACAAAGAGATTATGCACAAATATGATCTTGTTGTGATTGGTACTGGACCGGCAGGAGAGAAGGCGGCCGTAAAAGCCGCCTACTTCGGGCGCAAGGTCGCAATTGTCGAAAAGGAGTCGCTTTTCGGGGGCGCTGAAATTGTGACGGGCACCCTGCCCTCCAAAACTCTCAAAGAGACGGCACTCTATCTCTCTGGGAAATATGAGAGGGGACTGTATGGCATAGACCGCTCGCTCAAGCAGGAAGCTTCGATCGAGAATTTTATGTATCGCAAAAATCAGGTAACAAAATCTGCCAATCAGGAGGTTTACGAAAATCTGCTAAGGCATGGAGTCCATGTCTTCCATGGAGTTGCCTCCTTTTACGATGCGCACACGGTGAAAGTGGAGGGACCAAAAGAAGTGCTATTGCAGGCGGATTATATTCTTGCCGCACCAGGA
>JBIOJU010000088.1:0-5504 GCA_044451165.1 Chlamydiales bacterium
ACAATATGTATTCCACCGCCGATTACTCGATCACGCCGCGCCCGATGTATCCGGCCGATGGCCGCAAGTGTTTCGACATTTATTCATGGCCCTATTCGATTCGTGAAGAGATCAAGCGCGATCTGGGTGAGTTCCCGTTCCCTACTTTTCCAGTAGATCTTGGGATAAGTGGAATGCTCTTCTAGGCTATTTATCAGCTCGATAGATCGAGACGGCACCGAAGGTAAGAGGATAGACGTCGACATGACTAAAACCTGCTTGTTGTAAAATGGTGCAAAACTGTTCACCCGACGGAAAGGTTTCCGCTGTCTTGTTCAAATAATGGTACGCATTTCGATTTTTTGAAACCCATCCACCTAGCTTTGGAAGGAGCGCGCGGAGATAGAAGAGGTGCAAACTTTTGACAAGCCAATTTTTGGGAAGCGAGGTCTCCAAAATCAGAAGTCGCCCATTGGGTTTTAACACGCGTTTGCATTCTGAAAGAGCAAGCGCAAGATTGTCCACATTACGAACTCCGAACGAGATGGTGATGCACTCAAAGCTCTCATCTGGAAAGGGGAGGGCGGTTATGCTTGCAACTCTCCATTCGACACGCTCTCTGTAGACTTTTTTTGCTGTTTTCTCTCGGGCAATGGCGAGCATCGACTCTGCAAGATCAACGCCGACTGCTTTGCGGATAGGTGGGCAGCGCTCCAGTAGAGAAAAGAGCTGATCGCCCGTTCCTGTCGCGCAGTCGAGCAAACTTAGTGATTCTCCGGCGGGGAGGTGAGAAGCAACGGCTTTTCTCCACTTCTTATCAAGTCCCGCTGTCATGAGGCGGTTTACCCGATCATACGTCGGCGAGATCGCATCAAACATCTTCCAAATCTCTTTCCGCGAAGGCGTATTGTGCTGGTGCATAAAGCAAATTATGCAGGAATACAAGGTTAAGACAGAGAAAAAAAGAAGTAGAGAAGAAAGAAGGGGAAGCAAAGATCCGCCTTGCGGGCAGGATCGGACTTGCAGTGCGGCAGGATGAAAAAAGAAACTCTTCTTTCATCCTGTCGGCGGCAGCCGATCTTTGCTTCCCCTCTTCTTTTTATTTGCGTTTGCGGCCGGCTTCTGTGAGGTAGCGCTTACGCAGGCGAATGAAGTGTGGTGTTATCTCTACGAGTTCATCATCTTGAATGAAATCGATCGCCTGCTCGAGCGTAAAGGTTCTGGGGGGAGTAAGAATAATATTCTCATCACTGCCAGAAGCTCGGACGTTGGTGAGCTGCTTTGCTCGTGTAACATTAACGACGAGGTCGTTATCTCTGTTGTTTTCGCCGACAATCATCCCTTCATACACCTCTTCTCCAGGTCCGCAGAAGAGGGTACCACGCTCTTGCAAACTAAAGCAGGCATAGCCTGTGACTTTGCCACCGCATGTTGAAATGAGCACTCCTTTTTCGCGTCCGGGAAGATCTCCCTTCCAAGGAATATAGCTTTCAAAAACTGAGGTGAGAATGCCTAAACCTCGCGTCACCGTTAAAAACTCGTTGCGATAACCCATCAGTCCTCGAGTAGGAATTGCAAATTCGAGTGTCGTGATGCCCTGCTCTGATGTGTTGAGCACGCGGAGCTCTCCTTTGCGTCGTGAGAGTGCTTCGATCACAGTGCCTGAGTAGCTTTCTGGCACTTCGATATGCGCAAGCTCCATCGGCTCATGTGTCACGCCATTGATCTCTTTCAAAATGACCTGAGGTTTGGAAATGGCAAATTCATAACTCTCTCTACGCATCGCTTCGAGAAGCACGGCAAGATGAAGTTCGCCGCGTCCACACACTCGGATCGCGTCTTCTCGCGATGCAATCTCTTCGATTTTTAAAGAGATATTGGCGCGTTTCTCCTGGTTGAGTCTTTCACGGATTTTATTCATCGTGACATGCTTGCCATCTTTTCCTACAAAGGGTCCGTTGTTCACCATGATCTCAATCGAAAGAGTCGGCTCGGTGAGGGCAATAGGAGGAAGCTGCACAATTTTTTCCGGGCTGCAAAGTGTGTCACCAATATCGACATCCTCGATCCCTGCGAGTGCAACGATATCACCAACACCTGCTTCTTCCAGTTCGATTTTTTTCAATCCGTGATACCCTTCAATGCGCAAAATACGGTGGCTAGATTGGCGACCAGCTTTGTCAATTTTAACAACAGTATCTCCCTTTTTGATCTGTCCTTCTAAAATACGGCCGCAGGCTTGACGACCGATGAAGTCATCATAGCTCATCGTCACTGCTTGCATAAGAAAGGGGAGTTCGAGGCTTCCTGAAGGAGCTGGAACTTGTGCAATGATGAGCTCAAAGAGGGGGCGCATGTTCACATGAGGATCTTTTAAATCGATGATCGCAAAACCACCTAGGCCAGATGCGTAAGCTACAGGAAAGTCGAGCTGCTCATCTGTTGCTCCCAATTCAACAAAAAGGTCAAAAGTTAAGTTCAGCGCGCGGTCGGGGTCTGCGTGCGGACGGTCGATCTTGTTTAGAACAACAATAGGTCGGAGGCCCATCTTTAATGCTTGAGAAAGAACAAAACGAGTTTGTGGCATTGGCCCTTCTTGTGCATCGACAAGAAGCAGTACTGAGCCAACAAGACCAAGGACCCGCTCAACTTCACCAGAAAAGTCGGCATGGCCGGGTGTGTCAATAATATTAATTTTAAAATCTTCAAAAAAGACGCTAGTGTGTTTTGCGAAGATCGTAATACCACGCTCCTTTTCCTGGTCGTAACTGTCCATGACGCGTTCAGGGACCTTTTCATGGTCTCTAAAAACGTTAGATTGCTTCAGCAAGCTGTCCAGCATTGTGGTTTTGCCGTGGTCGATGTGTGCGATAATCGCAATATTTCTGATCTTTTTTGGTTGGTACATAATTTTTTTTGTAAGGGTTCTGGTAAGGTTTGGAAACATTAACAGAGATAAAGATTTGTGTCAGGAAGAAATAAGAGGGATCGGTCAGATAGATGTGCGTTTTTGGGCACAAGAGGGAAAATCGGGAAATGTTTTTTTTACTCTTTTTTGCGTGAACATAAACACCCGTGACTCTGTCCGGTCTTCTTTTCTCCTCTTGTTCTTCTCTTCTTGATAAATAGGGTTCTCCCCCCTAAACTGGGCATGTATGGACGAAGTAAAAATCGATGATATTTTGAGCGAAAAGCTCACACGCGCATTTGATCAAGAGACGTCTATGGTAGTCCTGCAAGATCTTGCTAAAATCGCCTCGGAACACTCTCCCATCGACCTTGCTTACGCCGCCTCTCGCTTGCCTAGCTTTGCCAGGCCCGTTCTTTATGAAAATCTTATGAATCACCATTCAAAAATTGAATTTATGGTGAACACAGACAGCTGCACACGCGCAGCCGTTTTTTTACATCTTACAGACAGCGATGTAAAGCGGCTCGTCGAAAAGATGGCTCCCGATGAGGCTGTAAAGATTTTAGAAGATATTGTGGACCGCAGGTATAGACGCGTCATCGATCTTCTCGATCACTCAAAAGCTATCCGCATTAAAGAAATTAAAAAGCATGAGAGAAATACGGCGGGCCGTCTCATGACACACGAATTTTTTACTTTTCAAGGCGAGATCACGATTGCAGAGGCCGCGCGCAACATTCGAGAGCACCCGGGCATAGATCTCACGCGTCAGATTTTTGTGGTGGATGCAAAAAACTGTCTTTGTGGGTATGTGCCTGCACGTAACCTCATCGTAAATCCTCCTCATCTTATGCTCCGCCAGGTGATGAGACCCATCTCTCACAAAGTCATGCCAGAGACGAGCCGTGAAGAGGTGGTCGACATTGTTGAACGGTACAAAATCGCAGCTCTTCCTGTCGTCGATCCTCAAGAAGTCCTTGTGGGGGTTGTGACCTATGAGGATGTCGTCGAAGCAATTGAGGATATTGCCGATGAGACAATTGCCAGCATGGCGGGTACAGCTGAAAAGGTGAGTGAGCGAGAGCCGATGAAAAAGCGCTTTTTTTTGAGGACCCCGTGGCTGGTTGTGACTCTACTTGCCGGTCTTGTCAATGTAGGCGTGATGTCCACTTTTCAAGCTTATGTAGAAGGTGTCCTTACCTTCATCCTCTTTTTTGTCCCACTGATTACAGGAATGTCGGGTAATGTCGGCATCCAGTGCAGCACTGTACTCGTGCGCAGCATGGCAATTGGGACTCTTTCTCCTGGCAATCGGACGCAAGCGGTTGTTCGTGAACTGCTCATGGGGCTCATGATCGGTTTTGTGTTTGGCGTGCTCTGTGGTTTTGCTGTCTATGCACTTGATGCTTTCCACATGACACATGTCTCCTTTAGTCCTGCGATCATCGGATGCATTGTGGGCATTGGTCTCTTCGGTGCCTGTTTGACTGGCACACTCCTCGGTGTGCTCTCCCCGCTATTCTTCACTCGGATCGGCGTGGACCCAGCTCTTGCATCGGGCCCTATCATCACTGCATTTAATGATTTTCTCTCGATGACGATTTATTTTTTGATCGCCATCGGGATGAGCGCTCTTTTGTTGAACTAATGGTGCGCGTAAATTATAGTTCGGAGAGATAGTCCGGAAATGGTAAATGCATTATGATCGACCGCACAAAGCCAACTGGAAAAAAACTGAAAGATCTCCTTCCAGGCTTTCTTGCTGCGATCAGCAAAAATTACAAGGAGAGGCCCGACCTCATACTTGCTGTTTGGCCAGAGGTGATAGGGGAAAAACTAGCACCTATGACAGAGGCGCTCTCTTTTCACGAGGGAATTTTGACAGTAAAAGTGAAAAACTCTAGCTTGCATAGTCTACTAGTTCAACATGAAAGATCAAAACTTCTGAAGAGGTTGCGCGAAAAATTTCCCTCTTCAGAGATTCGAAATATCAATTTTCGCATTGGATAAGGTATGACGACGATGACAAAGGAACGAGAGAAAGAGTATGACGCCAGTTCGATTACCGTTTTGGAAGGTCTCCAAGCGGTACGCGAACGTCCCGGCATGTACATCGGCGATACTCAGTCAAGCGGGCTGCACCAGCTCGGATATGAAGTTGTCGACAATAGTATTGACGAGGCCCTCGCAGGCTTTTGTGACGAAATCACGGTAGTCATTCACAAAGACAACTCTGTCAGCGTTGAAGACAATGGACGTGGTATTCCAGTTGGCAAACACGAAAAAGAGTCGATAAAGCAGGGAAGAGATGTTTCTGCTTTAGAAGTTGTGATGACCATTCTGCATGCGGGAGGAAAGTTTGACAAAAACACCTACAAAGTTTCAGGTGGCTTGCACGGAGTAGGTGTCTCGTGTGTGAACGCGCTTTCCAAAAAGTTACAAGTCCAGGTGTCACAAAATGGCAAAGTTTATGAGATGGACTTTGCACGAGGAAAACCGGTCCACGCACTCAAAACGATCGGCGAAAGCGACAAACATGGTACAAAAGTCACTTTCTGGCCTGACGACACAATTTTTGCTTCCACAGTTTTCGATTATGACATTCTTTTAAGAC
>JBIOJU010000089.1:0-5449 GCA_044451165.1 Chlamydiales bacterium
GGCCAGTAGGCCGGCACGATCGCGACTAGCCGTCGCGGCACGATAAGAGAGAAAGAACCGTTTTTTCTTATCATGCCGCGGCGGTAGCCGCGATCCTGCCCGCGGTAGTGGATCTTTGCTTCCCCTTCTTGCTTTCTTTTTTTTTGTTGGAATTGCCCGGAAAGCGAAAAGTAGGCAATCTATTTTTTATGAAGACAATCATTTTAACAGGAGATCGGCCCACGGGTCCTCTTCACCTAGGGCACTACGCGGGTTCTCTCAAAAATCGGATCGCACTGCAAGAGAGTGCTACTCAGTATGTCATGATCGCCGATCAACAAGCTCTCACCGATCATGCACACGAGCCGCAAAAAGTGCGTGAGAATGTCCTTCAGGTAGCTCTCGATTACCTTGCAGTCGGGATTGATCCTGTAAAGACCACCATCTGCATCCAGTCGCTTCTTCCAGAATTACCCGAGCTGACACTCTATTATTTAAATCTTGTCACTTGGAATAGGTTAAAGCATAACCCCACGGTGAAGCAGGAAATCCAACAAAAGGGGTTTGGAGAGGCTGTTCCGGCAGGGTTTATGGTCTATCCTGTGAGCCAAGCTGCCGACATTACCGCATTCAAAGCAACACTTGTTCCAGTCGGAGAAGATCAACTGCCCATGATCGAGCAGACCAACGAGATCGTTCGCCACTTTAACAGAATTTACAATCGAGAAGTTCTTGTCGAAGCAAAGGCGTTAATTCCTAAGGAAGGCAGATTGCCTGGGATTGATGGCAAAGCAAAAATGAGCAAATCGCTTGGAAATTGTATCTACCTTTCAGATTCGGCGGATCTGGTTACGAAAAAAGTAAAGAGCATGTACACCGACCCAGGACATCTCCGTGTTGAGGATCCGGGTAAGGTGGAGGGCAACCCCGTGTTTACCTATCTTGATGCTTTCGACGATGATAAATCAACTCTCGATGAGATGAAGGCCCACTATCAGCGCGGTGGCCTCGGCGATATGGTGGTAAAAAAGCGTCTGATTGACGTTCTCGAAGCTCTACTTGGACCCATCCGCAAAAAGCGTGAAGCTCTCGCAAAAGACCCTCATGCTGTCATGCAACTCCTCCTCCAGGGGACCGCGCGCGCCCGCGAGGCGACAAGCGCCACCCTGCGCGATGTCCGCAAGGCCATGTACCTAGACTACACCTAATTCAGGTCACGGGGATAGTTTGAATAGGGCAAGGGCACAGGCACGTTTACGGGCACGACGGGAAATGGGATATGCAGTATTTAGATTATGAAAAACTTGACGTGTATCAAGTAGCAATGAGCCTGGTCCTCGTAGTTGAGGAAGTCATAGAGCGCCTGCCTATAGGAAGAGCTTATCTGGTCGATCAAGTGCGTAGGTCCAGTACCTCAGTTGTGTTAAACATAGCTGAAGGAGCTGGCGAGCATGCGATAGCAGAGAAAAATCGCTTCTACCGAATGGCTAAGAGATCTGCAACAGAATGTGCAAGCACAATAGAAATTTGTTTGCGCCTTCGATTGATAGACGAAACTCAATATACAAAGGTACGCGAACGAGTGATACGAGTTGCTGGCATGCTGACGAGATTGATTCAATCAAAAGCGCGACCGCCAGTTTCCCTGCCCGCCGTGCCCGTAAACGTGCCTGTGCCCTTGCCCAGTTCAGGTCACTGAGTGGTCTGAACTGTTAACACCTAATAGCTAAGTATGAAACCGAAGTGGACTTTGCTTAGCCCTGGGTCGTCTAGGTTGGTGTTGTGAAGTTTAAAGCCCCAGTCGACCCGTAGAGAGAGATTGGGATTGATCATGTAGCGTACTCCAGGCCCTGCGCCTAAAAGATACTGTGCTTTTTTGTCTTCAGGAAGGGGCTTATGGTTTCTGCCAACACCATAATCAACAAAGCCGATGAAATAGAGTTCATCATGGAGTTTTCTGAGAAGATGGAAGGCAAACGAGCGCACTTCAAAATTAAACACAAAAGCGTTGTCGACGTTCAGCTCTCGTTCGTTATAGCCGCGCACGGTGTTGTATCCTCCAATGCCAAACTGTTCACTCGGAAGTAGGTTTTGGGAGGAGTATTGTCCTCGCAAAAGCAGCGAGAGCGAAAAGTTGGTGGGAAAGCGGTAGACATCACCTAGCGTCATTCTTCCGTAAACATAGCGATTTTTTGCGCCGGGCCTTAAATTTTCAAAATCGGAATTTCCCTGATGGGGCAGCATTTTTCCTGGCGAACCAAACGCCTCGAGAGCCACGGAAAATTTATGATGATTTGTCTCTTTTCCATAGTTAAAGCCAGCGACTAGCTGTGTTACATTGACTGTTTTAGTGATGATAGGAATCGTATCGTCACTGACAAATTCTAAATTGTTGTTGCTGTTTTTAAAGTCAAACCCCACGAGAAACTCTTTCAGCATCGAACTGTAAAGTTTTCCAATGGGCATGTCATAGCGCAGACTTGCTTGGGCGCTATGGCCGTTACTCCTAAACCTTCCCATTGTTTCATGTTCTGTTTTTAGATCGGGATGTACGCTAGAATAACCGCCAAAAAGAATGATCACATGATGCCAGGAGAGGGGCGCTTCGTAATTGATCGTGTGGGCCTGGAAATCGTGAAAGTCTGAAGAGGTTGTGTACTGGTAGTTGAGGAGGTGGTCACAGCCAAAAGCATTTCCCCAGTTGAATCCGGCAAACCAGCGATTGTTGCCTGTCGCATCATTTCCAGTGTTGTCGCCACCAGCATAGACACGCAAAGGAAAGCGATCCTTTGTCACAAGTTCAATATCGGTCGTTCCTTCTTCTTCTCCAGGTTTTAAAAGAAGATCTGTTTTTCTGAAGGGGTTGCGGTTCATCCAGGTAACATTGGTAAGCAGGGTGTCATTTGAAATCACATGTCCAGGATTGATGTCGAGATAGCTTTGAAGGAGTTCGTTATTAAACCAGCGGTTGCCTTTGCATGAGATCTTGCCAACTCTTGCTTCGACGATAATCACTTGGATCACGCCATCTGTAATATCCTGTTCTGGAATAGTGACGCTTACAACGGGTCTTCCCTGCTCGCGGAAATAGAGAATGATCGTCTGTTTGATTTCGGCAAGAAGCTCAGGAGTAATCGGTTTTCCCAAAGAGAGTTTTGCCAGTTTTGCTTCGAGCGGTTTTGCTCCGCCGGGTATAGAAAGATTGTGTGTGACAACACCGATGGTCTCTCCACTTGTCTTTTCTTCTTTGGGTACAAGGATGACTCCTTTAAGAGCTGGCGCGGGTACGCTCTCTTCTGCAATGAGAGATAGACAAGTCAAAAGTAGTAAAGCCGTCGCTTGGAACTTATTCATCAAAGAAGTTCACGTATCTGTCCGCAGCTGTTTTTGTAAGTTTTTCGAAGCATGCGGAAGTTGAGGTTGTTTGGTGCACCGAGACCTAACTTTTCGTAAGCTTTTGTATCGTAGCCTAGCAAGAAGCGTCTTTGCACGTAGAAAAATTCATCAAAGTCTTTGATGTCTTGAAAAAATTCTGTTGTCGCAATGATAAAAAGATCTGTCACTCGAGGACTCACACGGACATCTTTGTAAAAAATCGTGAAAGGCACTCCCCCTGATGAACTAAAAAAATAGGTGCCCCAAACCTCTCCTGCTGACATCGATGCTTCAGCACCAGGTTCAGGTGCGAATGGAACTAGGTTTAGCACGCCTTCGATTGTATTCGATGTTTGACTCACAGTGAATAGGCGGAGTGTTTTGCCTTGCATGCGGGTGTTTTGTCCCATGGTCAGTCTGCCAGGTCCTACGAGAGGAGGCGTTGAAAAGAGATTGTCGACGACAACAGTGACATCTTCGCTCGCACCTAGCGCGGCGTATCCCTCACCTATGGAATCTAACGTGAGATGCCTGCCAGTCACGAGGGAAAGATTGTTTTTAGAAAAAATATAGGCGCGTCCACCACTTTCGGCACCTCCTAACAAGGAGGTGTCTCGTCCGACTGAGATAGAGATGTTAGCAGTTGGATTTTGCGTGGAAATTTGAGCTATGTGTGCGTCTGAAGCTGTAAGATAAAGATCTCTATCTACCATGATGTTAATCGGTCCCTTGCTCTCGATACGACTGTGGAGAGTTTGCTGACCAGTTCCCACGCGAAGATCTCTTGCAGCATGCATTTGAGTGAGTTCAGAACCTTGGATTTTTACATGTCCGTGAATGTTGATATCACCGACAGCGGTTTCCATTGTAAGAGCTCCCTCCTGCAAAAAGAGAGAGAACCCGTCGTGCACTGTAATCTCTTCTTGCGCTCGAATGGAGGCTGTTGCTGGGGTCTCTGTTTGAAGAACGAGCGAGCTTTTACTCGCATCTTCGTTTCCTAGGGTAACTTGATTCCCGTAGATTTTGATCTCGCGTCCATCTGATGCAATGGAACCGGCAGAGTGTACGCCGCCTTTTGTTGAGACGAGAAAAATTCTGCCCTGTTTTTCCTCTAAGCTGATCGCCTCGACCTTGCCAGACTGTTTAATTGCAAAGGAGTAGGGGTTTCCTTCTGATTTCAATTCGACCTGGAGCGCAGAAATGTCGCCTGATGTTGAAACCAGCGCATTAGATCGGCCGAGCTGCGGCTGAATGTAGATTCTTTCTTGACCTACCGGTTTAAGAAGTATTTCGCTCGCAGCAGCAAGAGCTACCATTCCCTGTGGCGCGGTAATGGAACCTCTATTTTCGACGCACGAGGCAAGAAGCACAACATCCCCATCCCAGGCGTTAATCGTGCCCAAATTCAGAATTGTTCCTCCCGCATCTCCTTTGAAGAGAAGATCGCATTTTTCCATGAAATCATGATCTGAAAGATCTAGGCTGGAAGCAACAAAATGGGCAGTGTCGACCTGTGCATCTTTGCCGATCAGAATACCCCGCGGATTAATCAAAAAGACCCTTCCCGTTGATGTCAGAGTTCCAAGTAGTTGCGAAGAAAGCTCTCCAGTGACTCGATTGAGCACCATCGCTTGGCTGTTAGGCTGAATAAATTGAGTGATCTCATTTGCTCCGATCGAAAACTCTTTCCAGTTGATAATCGCTTTATCGCTTGCTGTCACTGAAAGGGTAGCCGCATCTGTCTGTTCAAATTTCACATCGCCAGAGAGGACAGCCGGCTCTTGTGGATTTGCAAAACAAAGTGTGTGAGCAAAGAGCGATAGCGCTCCCCCGAAAAGTATGGTGCGGTTCATAATTTCGCATCTTATCAAAATCCCCTTTTCAAGGAAGAGCAAGGAAAAAATAGATGACAGTTCGGGCCACTCCGTACCCTGAACTGGGCAGGGGCAGAGGCACGTTTACGCCTGCTGCTACCCAGAAGTGGTTCTCAAGATGAGCGACTGCAAGAATAGTAAAGCTATGAAGCGAGCGGGCAAAAAACATGATATATCATGTTATCTTGTCGCTTTGGAGATCTGGTTAATGTTATCAGAAC
>JBIOJU010000090.1:0-5432 GCA_044451165.1 Chlamydiales bacterium
AAGTCACTGCTAGAATGGTATTCGCTGTAGTCACTAATTTTTTCTGAACGTTCTGCGATAGAAAAGGAAGAAAAAAGCTGTAAGATGGGATCGTTTTGGGGCCTTTTTGACCGATCATTTATAAGTTTAGTGAGTAGAGGTTTTTGTGCAGACATTTGAACCTATCCTAGGCTTTGTTGCGTAAATCCATTCTTAAACCACCGAGCACACCGAGAGCACCGAGCAGAAGTAGGGGGAAATTGCAGAATGACAGAATGACCACGCTGGTCATCCTATTATTTGTTCTTCATCTCGGTGTTCTCGGTGCGCTCGGTGGTTATTTTTTCCGATTTATGCAACAACGCCCCTATCCTAATAAATTCTGATTTTATTACCATTTTTGTTGTATACCGAAATAACCTTTGTACTGGTACAAAAATTTCGTGACCGAGCACGTGACCGATTAAAAAACTTATATGAACCCGACGTCTTAGAGGAGTCGAGCAAGTTCTCCTTGGGTGAATATTCATCTTCCGACAAAGTGTGCGTTCCCTGGGGCGCCGCAGCGAGAACGACTCTCATGTCTTTCTTCTTTCCCATTCTTGCAGTTTCTTGATATCATGCCCCAAAACCGCTTAAGCACATGGAAAAAAAATTTAAAGTTGTCACGCTTGGATGCCGCACAAATCAATCCGAATCTGCGGTGTATGCCTCTCAGTTTCTGAAGCTTGGGTATTCTCAGGCGCAGGCCGATGAAAAGGTCGATTTTTGTATTGTCAACACATGCACAGTTACAGAGTCTGCAGATAGTTCGAGCCGGCATGAGATTAGGCAGCTCATCCGCCTCCATCCCGAAGCAAAAATTGTGGTCACTGGCTGTCTTGCAGAGCGTCTTCCAGAAGAGATAACAAAGATTGCAGGAGTGGACCTGGTTGTTTCCAACAAGGATAAAGAGAATCTTGTCCCTCTTCTTTTGCCAGAAGAGGAGGTTCCTGAGTTTTCTCTCACCCACTTTCCTGCGCATACACGCGCCTTTGTCAAAGTTCAGGATGGATGCAACTCTTTTTGCACCTACTGTATTATTCCCTACGTCCGTGGCCGCTCTCGCTCCCGCAGAGTAGAAGAGGTGGTACGAGAAGTCGAAGGACTCGTTGCAAATGGTTATAAAGAGGTCGTGCTCACAGGCATCAATATCGGAGACTTTGATGGAAATGGAAGTGGAGCGCGTCTTGCTACGCTTGTTCGAGCAGTAGATGCAGTAGAGGGTTTAAAGCGGCTCCGTATCTCTTCTATCGACCCGGATGAGGTAGATGATGATCTTCTGGACGCGGTCGTTAATGGGAAGAATACCTGTCCCTCTCTTCACCTGGTTCTTCAATCGGGCTCCAATCTAGTTTTGAAACGGATGAACCGCAAGTACACAAGGCAAGATTTTTTTGCGAGCGTCGAAAAGCTGAAAAAAGCGCACCCCGACTTTACCTTCACAACTGATATCATTGTGGGCTTTCCAGGGGAGACAGATCAGGACTTCGCGGAGACATTGGAGGTAATGGAGGAGGTAAAATTTGCAAAGGTCCATATGTTCCCCTACAGCGAAAGGGCACGGACACGCGCGGCTCTCTTTCCCAATAAAATTTCCAAAGAAGTGATTCATGAACGCAAACAAAAAGTGCTCCGCTTTGCCGAGCGCCATGCATTTGAACTGAGGCAAAATTATGTGGGGCGAACGATGAGTGTCCTTGTGGAAAATGCAGAAGAGGGGATGGGACATACAGAGAATTTTTTGCCCGTTCTTGCAAAGCTGCCTGGTTTGAAGTCTAATGACATTGTCCGCGTGAGGTGCACAGAAAATCATCCGGAGGGCCTTGTCGGATATGCAGATTAAAGTTGCTCTTCGCTTCCACCCGTTTTCTCATAGGCCCGGCACGTGCTGCTTGCTGCCGGGAAGTTTTTGGCAGATCACAGCTTTTCCAACTCTTCTCGAATTTAAAAACCTCTATACGGGCATGAGTTTTGAGGTCCATCTTGGCATTCAGGGACCCGTGCGCGAGCTTACCCTCGAACAAGATCTCGAACGTGGCGAACTGCGTTTTTTTGGCCATAGCCAAAAAGGGTATTTTCGTCTGAGGATCTCTAGGCAAGAAAAAGGGATGCAACTCCTCATTGAAAAGACTCCTGAAGGAGGGCTGATCTATCAGATCGATGGAAATGAGACACGCGCAGAAGAAAAAGCCGCACGACTGATACCTCTACCTTTAGAGCATCCCCTCGTCCCCCCCCCAGAGACGCGGCTTTCGCTTGGTGTGCATAAAGCCCAAGATTGGGATCTTGTTCTGAGAAGAGGCGAACTTGCAGAAATTCTTCCCTTCTGGATGCGGCTTGCTGACTGGCTGCCAAAGATGAGAGAAGAGTTGCGCTCTGCTGGCTCTTTGCGATTATTGACTGATTGTGAAGTGGCAGAAAGGCAGGAGATGATTTCTGCGCTTTGCAAGGCTTTTCTTGTCGGTTTTCATGATCTATTGGTCCCTCAACTCAAAGACCCACTCCACCAAGGGATTTTAAAAGAAGAAAAAATCCCAGAGGGTCTTAGTCCGCTCTATTTTCTAAAACGTGGAGGGGAGATTCTCCGCTCTCTGTTCCTTCAAGAGGAGAATGAGAAGATTCTACTACTTCCACGCCTTCCACCAGAATTCTCTTCCGGCCGTTTTACGCATCTCCGCTTGGACAATGGAGATCTTCTTGATCTTGAATGGTCTAAAAAACTTTTGCGCCGGGTGGTCATCCATCCTAACGCGACTCGAGAGGTGGCATTTGCTTTGCAAAAGCCGCTCCGCACATTTCGCGTGCGTCTGAGTGAAAAAGATCGAGGTAGGAGGATTCACTGCGACGAAATGCTTAGACTCCTTGAAGGCGAGCGCGTTTTTCTAGATCGTTTTGAAAAGTGACCATCGCTCGTCGATCTGCGTAAAACGATGGCTTTTTCTTCACGTTTTCGTTTGCCGCAGAATTTGCTTTCCCCCTGAGTCAGCCTCTCTTTGAGAGCCATGATTTTTTGGATGCCTTCTTTGTATTCTTCTTGATCAGCATGCACGAGAGTCGAGAGTGTTTTGTGAGCAAGAATATCGCGCACATTTTCATTATCTACTGCTGCTAAGTATGCAATGCTATGGGCAAGGATAAGAGCTGTTCGAGGATCACGGGATAGCTGTAAAACAACTTTTGCAGGCACAGAAAATGTCGTGAAGTTAAAAATTCTCAGTGCAGGCAGGTGTGTGGTGATGAGAGAAAGAAGTGATGGAGGCTCTTTGGCGGAATAGAATCTTGCTTGGATAAAGTCGACGTCATCCTTCTCTGCGTATGTGAGTGCTTGGAGGGCTTTCTTGAAAATTTCTAACCCTTCTTTAGGCGAGAAAAATTGAGCCGCGGCTTCACATGTTTTTGGATCAAGGTAGTCGATGACAATTTGTCTTAGTCCAGTGATCTCCCAAAACATTCCGCTGCTTGACGCAGAGTCTGCAGCGGTGTCCATCGGCTGCGTAGGCGTGAATGAGAACTGGCTTTCTGTTCTGCATAGCTCAAGGCTCATTTTTCACTCCACTTACGTGTTTTAAAGAGCAAAATAAAATAAGGGCCGAGACAAAACATAAGGACGACGCCCAAAAGGGCAAGAACGTACACAAGAGGATTTGCGGTTTTTGCTTGTGTGGGTGGGAAGAAGCCAACAAACATAGCAAAAGCAGCTGTGAGCGTGCCGATGCCGGACACTATCCAGATGCCCCACTTGCCGCCAGGAACCTTGTATGCGCGGGGGGTGTCTGGTCTCTTGTATCGTAGCTTGACAGCAGCAGCAAAAAGCAGAAAGTACATGATTAGATAGAGTTGCGCAACAACCGCACTGATAAACCAGAAGGCTGAATTCACAGTCGGCATGAGAACAAAGAGCAGTGTGAGGAGAGAGACGATGAGGGCTTGAAAGATGAGCAGGTGGCTGGGCATCTCGCGCTTATTGAGTTTGTGGAAAAAGCGTGGGAGGTCTCCCACTTGTGCAGCAGCAAGAAGACCCTTGCTTGGTCCGACAAGCCAGGTGCTCATCGATGCGATTGCTCCAACGGCAATTAGTGCGGCAACCCAGGGAGTCAGCCACGAGAGATTGAATGAAGAAACCACGCGTGTAAAACCTTGAATCGAACCCGAGAGCAGGTTGATCTCTGCTTGCGGAACTACAAACGCAATTGCAAGAACGCCCGGGATAGAAAGACCTAAAATGATAATGATCGAAAGTAGAATGGCGCGAGGATAGCTTCTTTGCGGGTTGATCACATCCTTTGCGTGAACAGCAGACATTTCTATCCCCATTAAACTCATGATGATGCCGGCAAAAAAGACCAGGTATTCCACGTGGTGCATATCGGGAAGAGCACTCTTCCAATCCAGTGGAATTTGTAAGGGTTTGCCAGAAAAAAACCAGGCACTGCCAAGCGCGATAATAAAGACGGCAGGAACAAACGTTCCCAAAACCGTGCCTACAGAACTGATCCAACCCGAAGTCTTCATCCCGAGAAGATTTATAAAGGTTGTCAGCCAAAAAAGAGCAAGGGCAACGAGAGTCGTGTAGATCTTGTTATCTGCAAGAGCTGGATCAAAGACATAAGCAAATGTTGAAACGATGAAAGTGAGAATTGTCGGATACCAGACCACGTTTTGAATCCAGAGAAGCCAGATGGCTAAAAAGCCAGTTCGATGCCCAAATGCTTCTTTTACCCAGACAAAAACTCCGCCCCGCTCCGGCCAGCCTGTTGCAAGTTCTGCTGAAACAAGCGCTGTCGGAATAAAAAAGAGAAGCGCCGCAGCAAGCAAAAAAAAGATCGACGCAAGGCCATATTCAGCTGTGATCGGCCAGTTCTTCACACTACCAATCGTTGCCACGTTGATCATTGCAAGAGTAAAAAGAGAGAGCGCACGCATTTTGGTCATGTGCCCATTATCGCGAGTAAGAAGATTCTCGCAAAAACAAAAAAATCATGACCGAGCCCTCAGGCTATTGCCCACATCTCCGAGCGACAAAATTTCGGGCTCAACTTTCGAGTAGTTCAAAAACATTGACACCTTCGCTTCCTAAAAATGATACTGAGTCCGCTTTGGTCATGAAAGATCGCATCAATATGAGGCGATCTTCCCAGAGCAGTTCGTTTGCAGATGCGCTGTATATGGAAGAAAAGACCTCTGCAGAGCATGCGGATCAAAAACTGCAGTCCTACTTGGGAATTTTATCCCATGCAAATCAACACACCTTATCTCAAGTAATAAAAAACGCGTACGGATCAAGAAACGAGTTTATATAAAAATCATGAGCAACCAAAACTTTCTCTTATTTTTTCGCGCCCTACACGGCGCGAAATCGAAGAGCCGACAGAAGTCGGCCCCAAAAAGATCAAAAATCAATGTCCAAGTCC
>JBIOJU010000091.1:0-5421 GCA_044451165.1 Chlamydiales bacterium
CTTTTCTTCTCTTCTCTTCTTTAAAATAAAAGATTATGACATTCTCACGAAAAATGGAGGATTGACATGTCTGGGCTTTTTGCTCTGTTAGGAAGAATGTGCCTTAGTTTGATTTTTATTTTGTCGGCAGCTTCTCAAGTTGCCAATTGGCAGGGCACTGAAACCCTGCTCCTCAACGGACTTTGCGATCAGTTGAGCTATACGCTGGAGATGCCCTCAGTGCAGAATTTGCTAAATAGCCTTATTCCTTGGGCAGGGGCGCTCCTGATTTTCGCAATTTTATTTCAGTTTATAGGCGGACTTCTGCTCTTTTTTGGCCTGAAGGTGCGCTTCGCGGCTTTTTTATTGATCCTATTTTTAATACCCTGCACTCTCGTTTTTCACTCCTTCTGGTACCTTGAAGGAACCGAACGAGATCTTCAGATGATCATGTTTCTGAAAAATTTAAGTATCTTTGGCGGCCTTTTATGCGTTTTAAGCATAGGAAAAGGGGCAGTACCTAAAAAAATTAAAAACGAGAGTGAAGCTTGATCCGCTGGTTCCTATTTTCCATCAGTTATCTGCTGGTTGCATTTGGACAGCCCTGCTGGTTTGGTTGGCTTTCGCCTCTTTCTGCTGCCTGCGGCTTTGCTCTTTTTTGGACAGGACTGATGCAAACAGAGAGTCGCCTAGGGCGTTTTGCTCTTGCCTCTGTCTGGTTCACAGCCGTGCAGATGATACAGCTCTCCTGGATGACTTCCATTGAATTCCAGGGGATCTACATTCTGATCGTTTACGCCTGGCTTGCTTCCTGGCTCGGCGTGCAATTTGGCCTCCTCTCGTTGCTGCTTCCGCGTCAGGGCATGATTAATGGAATGCGTATGCTTGCCATCGCCTCTCTCTGGGTGCTGTTCGAATGGTCGCGTTTTTATTTCCTCTGCGGTTTTTCTTGGAATCCAACAGGAATCTTTCTGGGCAAGAATCTCTACTCGCTACAGCTTGCGACGTTAGGGGGTGTTTTAGGGCTCTCATTCTGGGTCATGCTTGTCAATGCGAGTATGTTTAATGTTCTGAGAGACATTAAAAACCGAAGACTTCCCACCCTCAAAAACGGGCTGATCTGGGCCCTTCTTGCTGCTTTTCCCTATCTTTTTGGGGTTTTGCACCTGACCTATCACAAGAGACTGTTTCTCAATGAACCAGCTGGTCGTAATCTTACGGTTGCTATGGTACAGACGGGGCTCTTGCCCCCACAAAAGCTTGTACTGCCTGAGCGTTTGCACGCATTTGTCTCGCCCTGGGATCAGTGGCGCAGAATTCTTACCTTTCTCAAGCCTCTCAATAAAACCCCCTTAGATTTAATTGCTTTTCCTGAGGTGGCACTTCCCTTTCAGTGCGACAAAGCAATTTATTCCTATGAGAGTGTTCTGCAGATTCTTGTGGATGAACTTGGCAAAGATGTCTTAAAAGTCCTTCCACCTCTTCATCCTCCCTACGCAGAAAAGAAGAGGATCGACAAGAAAGATCAGTGGATGGTTTCCAACAGCTTCTGGAGCCAAGTTCTATCTAATTATTTTCATGCAGAGATCGTCATGGGCCTTGAAGATGAGGAGCGTGAATCCAAAAAAAGCTACAATGCCGCGTTTCATTTTTCTCCGAAAGACACGGCAATCCGCCGCTACGAAAAGCGGGTGCTACTACCTTTAGCCGAATATCTTCCCATGAACTGGCTTCTCCCCTTGGTAGAGAAATATGGAATTAGAGATGTCTACACTAAGGGCAGTGGAGCTAAGGTGTTTAAGGGAATTGTCCCATTGTCCATCTCCATCTGTTACGAGGAGACATTTCCAGATTTAATCCGTGAAGGGCGGTTGTTGGGCGCTGAGCTTTTAGTCAACGTCACAAATGACAACTGGTATCCCAACTCTCGACTTCCACAACAGCATTTTGATCTAGGGCGTCTTAGAGCCGTTGAAAATGGGATGCCTCTTTTGCGCGCCTGCAATACCGGCGTTTCCGCCGCAATTGATAGTCTAGGAAGGCCTATTTGTACGATGGGAGAGTTGGATGAGAAGAGCCAGTGGCGTTCGGGCGCGCTCCTTGCTACACTTCCTTTGTACCACTACAAAACTTTGTATACTTTTTGGGGCGATGGAGGAGTCGTTGGCCTCTCTTTCATCTTAATGGGAATTTTTTGGAGAGGGCGTTCCTTTCTAAAACTTGGGTAAATATACTTGCTCAAAATCGAGGGGTGGGCTAACTTTGCTGAAATTTAGAGGTTAGATTTGTCAATACACTGTACCCTGCCCGAAATTCGCAAAGGGCAGGTATCATCTCCTGCGATGAAGCAGCGCACCCTAGAACGGCGAGTTTCTCTTGCCGGCGCCGGGCTTTTTACTGGAGAGAAGGCGACCCTTTGGATCGGTCCTGCAGAAGCGGGTGCTGGAATTATTTTTCAGCGCACAGATCTGCCAAGGAAACCTCTCTTTCCAGCGACACTGGAATATGTACAGGGGACCCCTCGCTGCACCATGATCGGTCAGCAAGGAGCCTTAATTCAAACCGTGGAACACCTTCTCTCTGCTATAAAGGCGTGCCAGATCGACAACGCGTTAATTGAAATTCATGGTCCTGAGATACCCATCCTAGATGGAAGTGCAAAAGGATTTGTCGAATTGATTGAGCAAGCAGGGATTACCATCCAGACAGAAGATAGGGTGTGGGGAAAACTAGAACGACCAGTTTTCTGGTCACACGAAGACACTCACATCGTGGCTTTTCCTGCAGAAGAGTATCGGATTAGTTATACCTTACACTACCCCCACTCTTCTTTCATCGGGTCGCAATATTTCTCGCTCGTGTGTGACGAAACTCAATTTAAAAATGAGATAGCTCCTTCTCGCACCTTTTCGTTGTACGAAGAGATCGTTCCCTTGATTGAAAAGGGTTTTTTGAAAGGAGGAAATTTGTCCAACGCGATCTTGATTCGAGAGAATCGGGTGGTCAATCCTGAAGGTTTGCGTTTCCGCGATGAAATGGTGCGCCATAAAATTTTAGATCTTTTGGGAGATCTTTCTCTGATCGGAATATCTTTTTGTGCTCATGTGATCGCGATCCGTTCTGGTCATGCCTCAAATATCGCTTTTGCAAAAGAGCTCGCAAAAAATCTCACGATGGAGAATGTGTAAATGATCACTTCCGCTCTTTCTGCCCCATTTGACGTAAAAAAGATTCTCGCAATACTTCCGCATCGTTATCCCTTTCTTCTCGTCGACAAAATTGTCTCTCTCAATCTCGAAGAGAACAGCATTGTCGGACAGAAAAATGTCACGGTGAACGAACAGTTTTTTCAAGGACATTTTCCTGGAGTGCCTATCATGCCAGGTGTGCTAATTCTCGAAGCGCTTGCGCAAACAGGCGGCATCTTGGTGCATCAAAAGGGACACGTAGATAAGATCGCGGTTCTGTTAAGCATCAACAGTGTAAAATTTAGAAAGCCGGTCATCCCTGGAGATGTCCTGATGCTTCACGCTCAGGCGATGCATATTAGCGGCAAGGGTGGACGGGTGGTAGGTAAAGCAGTCGTTAACGATCATGTGGCAGTCGAAGCGGAAATTGGATTTGCCCTCGTTTATAAGGAGCAGCTGTGAGTAATATTCATCCCAATGCAGTGATTGAAAAAGGCGCCGAGATTGGTGAAAATGTCACGGTTGAGGCTTTTGCCGTCGTTAAAAGCAGCGTAAAAATCGAAAAAAACGCCATCATCAAATCACACGCTTACATCGATGGAAACACGACAATTGGAGAGGGCACGATCATCTGGCCTTCTGCGAGTATCGGCACAAAAACACAAGACCTCAAATTTCGTGGCGAGAAGACCTTTGTCGTCATCGGAAAAAATTGTGAGATTCGCGAGTTTGCAACGATTAACTCCTCATGCAATGAGAACTCTGTCGTGCGGATTGGCGATCAGTGCTTGATCATGGCCTACTGTCACGTCGCACACAACTGCGAGATAGGCAACCGCGTGATTATGGCCAATAACGCGATGCTTGCTGGACATGTCATCGTTGAAGATTTCGCCATCATTGGCGGGATGACCCCTGTGCATCAGTTTTCACGTATCGGCAGATACTCCATGGTGGGCGGCTTTAGCCGCATCACACATGATGTGCCCCCTTATACCCTTGGCGCTGGCGCGCCCTATCGTTTGGGAGGATTGAACATGATCGGCTTGAAGAGACACGGTTTTTCTATCGAAGTGCGCAGAGCTCTTACAAAAGCTTTTAAACTCACCTATCGCTCCGGGCTTCATCTCTCTCAAGCTTTAGAGGCGATCGAGAAAGAGGTGGAGATGAATCCACATATCCAACACTGGATCGACTTCTGCCGCAATTCGAAACGGGGACTCATCGGACTTCAAGGGATTACTCACGAAAATCATGAAGATCTCGAATCATTTGAAGAGTTGTTAGAGGAAGTCTAGAAATTGCGCATTGTTTTCTTTGGAACGAGCTCTTTTGCAGCTGCGGTCCTCAAGTTTCTTCTCGAGCAGAAAATACCTTTAGTCGCCATCGTCACAAGACCCGATCGTCCCTTTGGAAGGGCGCAGCGACTCGCGCCTCCTCCCGTGAAAGTTGTTGCAGCACAACTTTGTCCAGAAATTCCTCTCTTTCAGCCAGAAAAATCCTCCACGCCGGAATTTGTAGAAACAGTAAAAGCTTTTGCTCCCGATCTTTTTGTTGTTGTTGCATATGGAGAGATCTTGAAAAAGAATCTTCTCCAGATTCCTACACGCGGAGCGATTAATATCCATGCAAGTCTTCTTCCAAAATACCGCGGCGCGGCTCCCATGCAGCGCGCGCTGATGGACGGATGCAAAGAGAGCGGCGTCACCATCCAGGAGATGGTTCTCGAAATGGATGCGGGGGCGGTACTAGAAACCGTTAAGCTGCAGGTTCCAGATGAGATGACCTGCGGTGAACTCTCACACGAGCTGTGCAAACTTGCATGTCCGGCGCTTGTTAACGTTATCCATGCAATCGAAACAGGGGAGGTGCAAAAGATTCCGCAAGACCTTAGTCTTGTCACCTTTGCCTCGAAAATCACACCGCAAGAGGAGCGTATCCATTGGAGCGAGCCTGCTGAAAAGATACACAATCAGATCCGAGCCCTCTCACCAATACCCGGCGCCTGGTGTGAGATCGAAATGGGCGGCGAGAAAAAAAGACTTAAAATTAAACGCAGTCGCGTAATTCTCGGCGTTTCTGGCGCGCCAGGGACAGTTCTCTCATCCGGAAAAGAGGAGCTCATCATCGTCTGTGGAAGAGATGGCCTTTCGCTTCTCGAGGTCCAACTCGAGGGTAAAAAATCTATGCCCGCACGTGACTTTTTGCGCGGGATGCACGCACCCTTGCACCTCTCCTGAAGAGATAAGAAAAC
>JBIOJU010000092.1:0-5420 GCA_044451165.1 Chlamydiales bacterium
ACTGAAGATTTTATTTGAACGCTTTGGAGTAAACCCCTATAGACAATGAAAAAGGGGATATTTATGAGAGCACCAAAAAAACCAAACCAGAATATTTCACCAAAAGATTTGCAGAAGCAGAAGATTGCCGATTTTGAGCGCAGACTGACTATGGATGTGGGCGCTCTCCTCGTTCTCCTTTCAGAGGGCACCTCCGAACAGATGGCACTCATCCGGCAAAGGACCAAGAGCGATCTCTTAAAATTTGGCCCAGATATGCAAAAAATTGCCGACGAAATGGGAGGACGCCTTCCCAAAGTCGTGGGCGAGTATCTTGATAGTGTGGACAGCATTGTTCACAGCGCCTCTGGCTGGATCGACGAAGCAAAGATCACCCGCTGCTATGCCATGACCCAAAAACTTCAAAAAGAACTTCACCTCTGACATCAGTGTTGATTTTCTACTGTCTCTCTCGCTATGATCCGACCTAATACGATGAAAATTTGAGGAGTAAAATACCATGAAAAATCTATTCATCTCGACTCTACTCATTCTTGGATGCACATCTCTTCCTGTCTCTGCAGCAAATGAGAAGAACGCGAATTCGAGCACCCAGCAAAATATCTCTTCTGCAAGACAAACCTCAAAAGCTTTTACTGCGGTCGCAAAAAAAGCGATGCCCGCGGTCATATTCATAAAAGTACAAGGCGGACAGCCAGAGGAGGGATATCCAGAGGGTGGGTACCAGCAAAATCCTTTCGACTACTTTGGCGACGACTTTTTCAACCGTTTCTTTGGATACTCTCCACGCGGAAGACCGCAGCAGCCTCAACCGCAGCAGATGAGCCAAGGCTCTGGCTTTCTTGTGAGTGCTGATGGTTATATCATGACCAACGCCCATGTCGTTAAAGGAGCCGATAAAATTACAGCGGTTTTGAATGACGGAAGAGAGCTAGATGCTACCCTAATTGGATTAGATCTTCACACAGACGTTGCGGTCATTAAAATTGAAGGCAAAGATCTTCCTTTCATTGTGCTGGGCGACTCAGATTCTATGGAAATTGGCGAATGGGTTATTGCGATCGGTAGCCCCTTCCAGTTGGAAGCCTCTCTCACTGTGGGTGTGATCAGTGCCAAGGGTAGACAAAATTTACGCATCAACGATCTAGAAGATTTTATTCAAACAGATGCTGCCATTAATCCAGGAAACTCAGGCGGGCCACTCCTCAATTTGGATAGTGAGGTCATCGGCATCAATACAGCTATCGTCTCTCGTTCCGGTGGTTACATGGGAATTGGTTTTGCAATTCCTAGCAACATGGCCAGAAATATTATGACGCAGATCATCGATAAAGGAAGCGTGACCCGCGGCTTCTTGGGCGTCTCCCTTCAACCAGTAGACAAAGATATTGCAGATGCCTTTGGCTTAGAAAAACCGGAAGGCGCACTTGTTTCTGAAGTGGTGAAAGACTCTCCTGCTGATCAAGCAGGCCTAAAACAGGGTGACGTGATTCTCGAATACAACAACACACCCATCAAATCTGTTGGAAGCTTTAGAAACGATATCTCCCTCTTGCCACCAGGCTCAAAAGTCACCTTAAAAGTGAGCCGTAAGGGCAAGATGATGAATATCTCTGTCTCTCTAGGTACCGCAACAGGCGACAAACTTTCGACGGGAGGGGCCGTTCAGAAACTGGGCCTCGAAGTCGAAACGCTCACTGCAGAAAATGCACGAGAGCTCGGTTACAACAAAGGAGAAGAGGGAGTTGTCATCACCAAAATTAAACCAGGTTCGATCAGCGCCCGTGCAGGCCTGCGCCCCGGGTTTTTGATTCAGGGAATTAACCACAAGAAGATCACCAATGTGAATGAGTTCAACGAAGCGCTCAATGAACTCGGCAACAAAAACAGGATACTTCTCTTAGTACGCCAAGGAAATGTCACCCGCTTCTACTCGATCAAAGTCGACTAACGAGATCCCGCTTGCTTCATCCAGTGTCTCTGCAGGATTTACCTCTCCTGCAGAAGATACTGTTGACCAGACGCTCGATCTCAATGCTCACCTGGTTCGTCATCCAGCCGCGACTTTTTTTGTCCGCGTGAGTGGAAACTCCATGGAAGGAGCAAACATCTTTTCGGGAGATATTCTGGTGGTTGACCGCTCCCTACAAGCCACAAGCGGTAAGATCGTCGTTGCAATCGTGGAGAATGAATTCACCGTGAAGCGCCTTGTCAAAAGCAAAGGCAAAACTCTGCTCGTCGCAGAGAATCCCGCATACCCGCCGATCGAAAACAATTTCGAAGTTTGGGGAGTGGTGACGTATATTATCCACGCCGCAAAATAAGAAGGAGAGAAGAGGGATCGGGCACGCACGCGGGCACGGGCTCGGGCACGAAAGGGGGAAATTGTTCTTTCTTTCACGCACGTTTTCTCTTTGTGTTCTTTGAACCATGACCTACTTACTGATCGACTGTAACCAGTTTTTTGTTTCTTGCGAGCAGCTCTTCAACCCACGGCTCAAGGGTAAGCCTGTGGTTGTTCTCTCGTGTAACGATGGGTGCGTCGTCTCTCGGTCCAAAGAGGCTAAGGCGCTCGGAATTCCCATGGGTGCGCCCGCCTATCAGTACGCTGAACTTTTTAAAGCGAAGGGAGTGCACCTCTTCTCTTCAAACTTTGCCCTCTACGCGGACATGTCGCGCCGTGTGATGCAAACGCTCTACACCGTTTCACCCGATGTAGAGGAGTATTCTGTTGATGAGGCGTTTCTTGTTGCCCCCGCTGAAGAGGCTCCAGCAATCCAGGCAAAGATCTTAAAGTGGACGGGCATTCCGGTTTCCATTGGGATTGGTCCTACGAAAACTCTTGCCAAAGTGGCAAATGATCTTGCGAAGAAGAGCTCATCGGGAATCTTGGAGCTGTCGGAGCCTGATGCGATCGATGCGCATCTCGCAAAACTTCTCCCTTCAGAGATCTGGGGGGTCGGTTCTCGCCTCAATGCAAAGCTTCGAGAAGAAAAAATCTTTACGGCGCTTCAACTGAAAAATGCAAACGAGATACAGATCAAAAAACGGTTCTCCGTCGTCCTACTGCGCACCGTGTTTGAGCTACGGGGCATCCCCTCTCTTTCACTTGAAGAGGTCCCTGAGATGCGCAAATCTCTCACCTGCTCCCGCTCCTTTGGAGAGAGGATTACAGAACTCTCTGACCTCGAAGAAGCGGTCTCCTCCTTTATCGCAAGTTCTGCGGAAAAATTGAGGCGAGAAGAGCTTCTCACCTCGTCTCTCACCGTCTACATCACCACCTCTCCCTTCCTTCAGCCGCCCCACTATTACGCCAATGCACTTACCCTCAATCTTGTCGAACCGACCTCCTACACACCCACTCTCATCACAGCTGCAAAGGAGGCTCTCCACCGCATCTACCGCAAAGGATTTCTCTATAAAAAAGCCGGCATTATCTTCGGAGAGATCACCTCTTCCAGAATCACTCAGCCCGATCTATTTGGTATCAGCGAGACACAGAACACACAGAAAAAACGCGCCATGGAACTCCTGGACGAGGTGAATAAGTCTTATGGCCGCGGCGAGCTCCGCTTCGCCGCCGAAGGCTTTTCAAAAAGATGGAAAGGAGAGAAGAAGAGCTGCTCCGCTGGTTATACCACAAGCTGGAGCGGGCTGCTCGAAATTAAAATTTAGAAGAGTCGGTATAACAACAACCCTCCATTTGCATTTTTTTCACAGATTAATTTTATTGCAAATTTCCCTCTTCTGTCATACGGTCTTGTGTTTTTCTTGAAGAAGAAATGCACAGACTGACACTTTTGATTCCAGTTCTATTTTTGATACCTCTTCGGGCGGATGTATTCTCTTGTCCCAAGGGATGTGGCACGGATACTGATTCTTCCCTTGAAGAAGCGGGGCATATCTTCGTTTCTGCCCTCAAAACCATGAGGTTTTTAGATACCGATCTCACAGGCTCGAGTCCAACTGGTGGAATAGAGGGGCATGATTGGAAGTTAGAATGGAGAGTGGATATAGACGAAATTGAATTGAATGTTGAGGAATCTGATGACGGCGAGGAGGAAAATGATGATTTCGAGACGATAACTGTTTTCGAATTCACCTCTCAAAAGTCTACGCCGCACTTGGAGCCAGAAGAAGAAAACATCTTTTTAGAAGACTTCTCCTCCACGCATAAGATCTTATCTCAAATGCGGGAGGATACAGAATTTGTCTATCAACAACAAAAACGCGTCTCTGAAGAGAGCAGCCCGCGGTTAAAAAAAGATGCTGTCGATAAAAGAGCATTATTGGAAGTAGCACGGATTGCTGCATATGAAAACGAACGAGACCAAAGACTTGGAACAGTAGAACAGACACAGGGTCGAATCGATGCGCTTTATGAGAAAATGCTTTCTTGGTGCATCAAACATCATGAGTGGAAAGGATCGATTTATTCGAGAGGTTTGATTTTTTTCGAACGCGGAGACTTTTCAGAAGCCTTTGATGATATTGCATCGTTTATTGCCAAAGTCAAAAAAAAAGAACGCGAAAAATTTCTACAAGCTGAGGTCTATTTTAATCAAGGCAAGAGCGCGTCCGAGATCGGCATGTATCGAGAAGCCATTACTGCTCTAAGCCATGCGATAGAAAAGAACCCGAAATATCATGACGCGTATTTTGAGCGTGCTATTGCATACTTTGAAACGGGCAATTTTGATCTTGCTTTTGGCGACTACCTCTCGTCTAATTTCAAATCAGAATCATTTACAGAAAAAACAGAAGATATTCTTGCGTTCGCATCGACAATTACGCTGGGAGTTCAAGAGGGATCAGCAACTGCTACCGTAGAATTTGTGCCCTCTTTGCTGGCTTCTGTCTATGGAATCAGTGAAGCGCTCTGGGCGTTTGCGCAAGATCCTATTCATGTTTCCAAGGATTTTGCAAACGCTGCGCTTAGCTGTATTAACTATGTTTATGAGAGTTCGACTCTAGAAACATTAGAAGTCGTTGTACCAGAACTCAAAGAGTTAATCGTTAACTGGGATGCACTTGATCCATCCTCAAGAGGCAGACAAACTGGCAAAATCATTGGCAAATATGGCATCGAGATCTTCGGTTCGCTCGGCATCACCAAAGCGGTCAAAGCATACCAAGCACTTAAACGCGCGAACAACCTCCTGATTTTTGAAGCTCTTGCTATGAGCGAAAGAAATAGAGCTACGATTGCGGTCGAAGCAACAAAAAGGGCTGCAGCACGGCAACAAGTTCTTAAATCCGCAAATCTCAAGATCCAGATAGATAAGCAAGGGAAGCATATCGTGGGGCATAAGAATTATAAAGCAGACAAGAGTCAACTGACCCATGCAGACCCACAGAAGTTGGTTAATAAATATGCAGGTTCCGGGCAAAGAATAAATAATGAGATACCCGGAAGCCCG
>JBIOJU010000093.1:0-5397 GCA_044451165.1 Chlamydiales bacterium
AAATGCGCAGTGACGCATAGAATGAGGATAGAGCCAAAAAAGGAGTGATTAGATGTTTCTTACAGTACTATTAGTTTTGCTGACACATCTCTGTTCATTGCAGTGCAATGAGGACGCGCAGGAACCTGCCCGCACTCATCGCGTTTTTCAGTTTGAAAACGAGTATGTGAGAGTGTGGAAAACCGTCATCATGCCACATCAACCCTTGAAAATGCATCGACACGACTGCTCACGTGTCATTGTAGGATTAAAAGGCGGAGCACTCACAAAAATAGAGCAAACAGGAGAGACTTCTCCTCTAGTTTTTGAAACAGGAAAAGCCTACTGGCTCACCGAAGATCCCCCAGAAACATTGCATGGCGACGTAAACGAATCGGATGAGCCGATTGAAGTGATGGTGATCGAAATTAAAGCGCTCGACAAGTCGAATACTTGATAAGCAAATTTTTCTCGATTTTTTTCGCCGCCATCCGGTAACCTCCCCGGGGAAAAAATTGGGAGGAATGATTGGTCTGTTTTCAAGCGAGGCTAAGAATTCGTTACTGGGGCATTTGCCTGATTCTCCTGAGTTCTTCGTTGGAGGCAGAACAGTGCAAATGTTTTAATGCCTTTCCCCTTCCCAGCAATTTTAGCATTAGTCTTGAAAGTTGCATCTGCGAGCTACCCGAAATCACTCACTTGCACGGTATTTATGTAAGGGAGTCTGCACTTGCAATGTGCGAAACCTGCGATGTGTTGGACTACTATCTAGAAAAATTTATGCACACCTATTCTACCAAATGTATCGCGAGCTTATTTAATGCGCTCCGAAGAGACTATTTCCTAGAATTGAATCGTCGGATAGGGCATCTGCAGCAGGACATCAACGATTTTACAAGCGGAAAAATGCACTGTCATTGGGTCGACGATAATGATATCGAACAATGCATTCCTTCATGCCATGCAAGAATAGAGCGCATTCGAAAGGCGAGAGGTCCTGGACACAAGATCATTTTAGATACAGAAGCGGAAGCATTTGCAAAGCTCGAAAAAACCATTCGCCGGTGCAAACAATCGTGCGACAACCCCATCGCCTTTTATGAGAGCGGGGCACTCCATTTCTTGCGCGGAGATAACATAGAAGCGATTGAAGATGGCCTCGAATTTATCAACAAGTCGCTTGAGCAGAATGGTCCAGATCTTTCAAATGTCCAGCTTCAATTGGGCGTTGCCTATTCTGAAAGTTTGGAATATGACAAGGCAATCGGAAGTCTCACGCAAGCGATTACGTTAAATCCAGAGAACAAAGAAGCCTATTTCGAACGAGCCACCGCTTATTTCGAAACGGGAAATTTTGATCAGGCTTTTGCTGACTACCTCTCTTCCAATTTCAAATCCAATCACCTAACCGACAAATCACAAGCTCTTCTTGATTTTGCAGCAGGAATTGATGGAGGTATCCCTAAGGGAGTGGCTCAAGGTGGCCTCGAGTTCATTAATCTTCTCGCCTCAACGTATGGCATCAAAGATGCTTTGTGGAGATTTGCGCAAGATCCTATCAAGGTCACAAAAGATTTTGCAGATGCAGCCCTTGATTGCATGAGTTATATTGTAGAAAGCTCGACGGAGGAAAAGTTGGAGCTCGTCGCACCGGAGCTTAAAGAGCTGATCGACAAATGGGACACGCTCGATCCAATCAAAAAAGGGGAAGGCACAGGCGAGATCATCGGAAAATATAGCCTTGAGATTTTTGCCAGCTGTGGCATCGCAAGAGCTGTGAAAGTCTTTCGAAATCTCAGAAGAGCAAACAGCCTCCTTACCTTCGAAGCGATTGCAGCAAGCGAACGAAACAAAACTTTCATTGCAGCAGAAGCAGCAAAACGTGCGGCAGCCCGCAAACAGCTCCTCAAATCCGGCAATCTAAAGATCCAGATGGACAAGCAAGGTAAACACATAGTCGGGCATAGGAATTATGCACCAGGGGAGAATAAAAGCATCTTCACGCACGCTGATCCTCAAGTGTTGGTCGATAAATTTGCAGGAAAAGGCATGAAAACGAGCAATATTCAACCGGGAATTGCTGGCTATCAGGAAAAGGTCAATTTTGGTGAATTTATAGGATATGCTGTCGATTATAAAACTGGTAAAAAAACTGCGACAACATGGGGGAAAATTCATTACGCCAAAGATGGTGTCCATATCGTCCCAATGGAGCCTAAATAATAAATTATGGAATACTTTTCGCTCGAATATGCCCTGCTTTCTACTCAGAGCGCTCTACTAGGAGTTGTGACTCCCGAATTGAGAGCTGTTGTTCTGGATATCGATTACGATATAGATGAACTGTATGTTCGCTATTATTATCATGGCGAGGTTTCTGAAGAGTTAATAGATCTATGGGATTGCTCAACTGTTGAAATAGATACAGGAATAAGAGGGATCTTAGACCATAAAATTGAACGTCTCGACCATCCAAATCCCATACCCTTAAGAGGCAAATTTGCTTATTTGCGAAAAGAGCCGACAAGTTTTCAGAGGCCAGCTTTTGTTATGGAGGAATGTTCGTTCGCATATGTAATGCTTGCAACGCAAAACGCCCTGCTGGCAGTTGTCACTCCGGAGCTAAGATCTGTGATAGTGGATTTCGATAATGAACAACATACTGTGTACATTCGCTTTTATTATCACGGCGCAGTTTCAGAAGAGCTTATCGACTTGTGGAACCGCGCAATTACAGAAGTCATCAGCTCGATGAATTTTGCATATGTCCTCGATCAAGGAATAGAGCGCATCGACTACCCAAACGAGATGCCGTTTCGCGGAAGATATGCCTATCTTAGAAAGGAATGAATTTGCATTATCGGGTGGTCATCCTGCTCTAGTTCCTTCGGGAGCATTTGCTTGTGTGGGGCGAAAGCAGGAGATGATGTAGGAAAACAGCTGGTGGAGTTTTGAGCTTGTGCGAGTGGAGGTGACGTGGATGAATACGGGAAGATGGTCGGAGCAGTTGGTTTCATGGTCCCAGGTGAAAGGATTGTAGTGGTGGATCGCAGCAGTATTCACAATGTAGCTGCAGAAAAAGGCTTTGATCCTTTGCCAGATTGAGGTGATCACGCGTGTCAAAATGAAGTCGATCTCTCTTTCTTGCGACCCGGGCAAAATTCTTCCATCTGCTGCATTCACATTCGTTGCAGTGCCGTTTCTATTCACTTGGAAGTCTGAGAAAATTTGAAAGCGCGCATTCCAACGCTCAGGATTAGCATTCATGTCGCACCCGATCACTTCAATCTTTGAGCCGCCGATCTCTTTGAGTCTGTTTGCAATAGCTATGCAGTATCTATCGCCGTTGGCTAGCTCTGGACAGGTGTTCGTATTCAAGGGATTGATTGTGAAATTAAAGCCTGGCGTGTGCGCTGAGACAAAAGTGACACGTTGATCCGTAAGTCGGTCAATTGCGGTTGCAATGGCCACATCTTGTTGCCAATGATTTGTTCCACGTGAATCGTACTGAATGAGTACATTCATGGAGTGGTGGGTGATCTCTCTAAATCTTTCTCTATCTAAAAGAATTGCTGTGTCAAACGCCTGCGCGTTTTGCAAGTGGATACGTGCAAATCTTTCTTGAGGAAAGGCTCTCATAAAAGGCCTCTCTTCGGTGGCAACTTCCTGGAAACAATAGACATCCGCTAGATTCGCAAGGCTGCCAGAAGCAGCCTCTTGAGCTTGGGCGTAACCGCGTTCCCAAGCAGCCTGTAGCTCGCTCGCGTAGGCCTGTCTTTCGCTGCGAGTGGATTCATCTGTGAAGTGAGGGGATTCGGGAAGAGGCGGCGCCTGGTTTAAATGGCGGCAAAGCATCTGATAATCGCCTTGACTTGCGCCCATATTAAAACTGCAAACTCTAAATTCCGTACTCATAAATTGGCTCCAATTTTAAATAAATGAAATAAAGATAATATCAGAATTCGAATTTTTTATGTGAAATAAAAAATACTTTAATTTTATGATCTCTTTGCCTCGATTTTTACAAACATTTTTTTTAAAACGGAGCCCTTGCAGAGAGTAATTGAGAGCGCGTTGCAAAAACCGGTCACCGTTTGAGTCTCGGGCTTGGCCACGTCGCCTTTATCATTGACGAGGGGTGCGGGATGTTATAAATTCTTTCTCCTATGGTAAGAAGTATGACAGCTTATGGGCGGGCTGTGAAGGGAACGCCTTTTGGCAGATGGGTGGTGGAGCTCAGTTCAGTCAATCGGAAGATGCTGGACGTGAATGCGCAGATGGCCAAAGAGTGTTTGCGGTTTGAGCTTGATGTGCGCAAACAGATTGCAGAACTGGTTTTTCGTGGTCAGGTGACAGCGCGCATCACGCATGAGGTGGACGAAGGCCCTGGATCAATTTCTCTTGACGCACTGGCGGCGCTTAAAAAAAAGTGGGAGGCGGTTGCTAAAAAGCTAGGATACAACCCGAAAGAGGCGATAGATCTATCGTTCCTTCTTGCACACATGTCTGAAGAGAGGTCTCATCTTGTCGAAAATGAAAAAGTGCAAAAGGCATTGAAGGGGTGTGTTGAGGCGGCATTGCAAGAGCTAGTTGCAATGAAAGAGCGCGAAGGGACAAATCTTGCAAAGGACCTGATAGTACGGCTGAAGGGAATTGAACAGCTGATTAAAAAAGTGGAAAAACTTGCACCCCAGATGAAGGAAAATTTGAGAAAAAAACTTCAGGCGAGCGTACAAGGAGTCTTTCCTCTCACAAAAGAGAGTGAAGAGCGCTTTTTTCGAGAACTCACACTTTTTGCGGAAAAATCTGATGTGTCAGAAGAGATCACGCGTCTGCATTCTCATGTGGATCAGTTCCGCGATTTAATTGTTTCAAAAGAAACAAGTGTAGGTAGAACGCTCGATTTTCTTGCGCAAGAGATGCACCGTGAGATGAATACAATAGCATCAAAAGTGTCAGATAGTGAACTGTCGCAGATTACCATTGCGATGCGTGCGGAGTGTGAAAAAATTCGCGAACAGGTGCAAAACATCGAATGAAAAAAGGTCTTGTTTTTGTCCTTAGTGCACCAGCTGGAACGGGAAAGACAACTCTTGTGCGGATGCTGCGTGAGGAGTTTCATAATATCGTTGAGAGCGTCTCTTGCACTACACGTCCGCCACGCCATGGCGAAGTCTCTGGAAGGGATTATCATTTTATTTCGGAGAAGGAGTTTGAAAAACGGATCGAAAGCGGCGATTTTTTAGAGTATGCACAAGTGTTTGGCTGCTTTTACGGCACATCAAAATCTTTTGTGATGGAAGAGGTTGAAAAAGGAAAACACGTTTTTCTTGTGATCGATACGCAAGGGGCAGAGTCGCTCAGGCAGAAAAAGTTTCAGGCGACCTTTATCTTTTTAAGCCCGCCTTCTCTCGAGGA
>JBIOJU010000094.1:0-5325 GCA_044451165.1 Chlamydiales bacterium
CAATCCCAAGGGATTGCAGATTTGTGCATTGTCCAATTTCAGGGGCAATACTTTTTAAATGATTGTGTGAAAGGTTCAAGCACTTAATGGTGTCTGTGCAAAGCTGATGGGGAAAATCTTGAAATGCGTTGTGCGACAACTGGCTGTGTTGAAAAATTCATTTTCAACGCGCCAACCTAACCACAAACAGATTTTCCTGACCGGTTTCTAAGCCGCCGCCCTCATCATTTTGTTCAGCAACACACACTTCAGGCGATTTTCAACAACCTGCCTCACCTGTGTTCTTGAGAAGCATCGATCCCCAAACATTCTTTTGTACCGAGAGAAGGTGGTTTCAACGAGAGCTCTTTGACTATAGCCAGTAAGCTTCCCCCAAATTGACTTTGCGATCACATCTCCTCCAAATCCACGAACATCTAACACCGCCTGATCGCGATCTGGATCAATCCCTCGCTGAATCGCATGTTTAGGAGGAGGAATGAGCGCTCTTCCTCCCCGTTGCCTAATCAGATCACGCACCTCTTTTCCATCATATGCTCCATCTGCAATCACTGTTTTCACTCGACTTGGAATTTGTCTCAACACCCTAGGAAATGCCTTTCCATCGCTCATGCAAGCATCGGTCAATATCTCTCCCACAATCTCTTGTGTTCTTGCATCGATCGCAACATGGATCTTGATCCATTTCCTAGGGCGCCCTTTTCCATGAACCTTGACCTTCCATTCACCCTCTCCTTCCACCTTTATGCCTGTAGAATCCACGATCACAACTGCAGAACGACATGGAGAAAGTTTTGGTAAATGCGTACCAAGAACCTTGGCTCTTTTGCACGTAAGTGAATATGTGGGCACTCGACATAGCGATTGCATTTCTTCCAAGAGGGAACGCGTGAATCCCTCCAACATTCGATAGGGCAATTTGTAGTGGATTTTAATCAGCAGCAGCATTTCGATAAGCTGATCAGAAAATTCAAGCGGTCGACCTGCTTGTCGTTTCTTTTTGGGAATCAAGGCTTTCGCGATTTTTGGATCTATGAGAAAATTTAGACTTCCTCTTTGAACGAGCGCTTTGTTACACTTACGCCAGTTGCGTTTACGCATCAGAAACTCCTTGGTTTGTCTTGCTGGACAGCAAAGGAGTTTCTTTATTTTAGGGTATTTTTCTCAAGTTCTCTCTAGGAATTTTTTCAACACAGCCACTTTCACACGCTTTCTTAATAAATTTAAAGCCAAGAATCCGACAAGAGAGAACACCAACGTGCGTCCCGCAGTTATACCAATGGTTTTACCCATTTGGTATGGTCATATCCAGCAAAGAGCTTATTCAACAGCCATACGCCAGTTGCAAGGATACAAAGTGAGAAAATATCCAGCGCATGTTTCGTTATAAATTTCGCCATCAGTTGCCGCTCCTTGTATGCAATACCCATCTATATGAATGGCCCCAATATTAGATGTTGCGATCCCAATCTTTGCAACGATTAATTTCCAGACAAAACTCAACTCTTGCCAAGAATGACACGCAGATTTAGCATCTGCTATTTTCTTGGTCCATAAAACAGGAGAAGTTATGAAAAAGAAACAGTTTGCAATGTGCATCTGTCTGCTGATTGCGTGTTCTTTGTTTTTGACGCGAGAAATTGTCGCTGAGATTTATGCACCTCAAACAATAGAGTGTCAGGAAACACAACACGCTCATGGGCTTACATTTCTCGTTTCTACTAATGATCTACGTGTTGAAGGAGATGGCGTTTTCGCCGATGTAAATGGCGTTCTCTTCAGAGTACATTCTCTTGAAAAGGTGGGCCAACTCTGGCTTGTTCGTCCCGTTGCAGCCGCCTATTGCCCTCGTGGACATCCTACCTGTAACGCGTGTGGACAGTGTCACACAGAAGGATGCTGGTATTTCGTGCGCTACTGTAAGTTATGGAATTAAAGAGAAAATGGTGCTGGTCATTTTTGGCCTTCGCCTTTCAGTTTTGTATTCTTGAAGCTGAACCCATTTCTATTGTCATTGATAATCGAAGTGACTATGAGGTCCTCGATCAATTCTTCAAAATGGGAGTTTCAGAAGAAGGCTATGGATATGTACTCGATGGAGTCAAACCCATTGCGATAAGGGATTTTTATCCTCTCGATCAGTTTCCCATTGCAAAGGATTTAGCATATGCGGAACGAGAATTCACGAACACTCTTCTTGTCTGCAAAGCGATTTCCGTCTGGAAAAAAGTGTGTTCAAATCAGCAGAATTTTGTTCTGAAGGTCATTCCGACCAATGTGTCCGGAGTGATGACAACTGGTTTCGAGGTGCAATTTATAAATATCCCAAAATTAAAAGCAGTCATTGAGAACAACATCGATCTCATTAGATACGTTCTTGGCCCCGGAACAGACCCAGATCAATTGATGCATAGAATCGCATATTCTCAAGAAAAACTTGCTGATATTCTACATGATGATCTTGCGCTCATGGGAATAGTCTTGGGTTTTGGATCGCATAACAGCATCGTGGGTGGGCGCATTGATTCTATCCAAGCCCTATCCATTTCCAGAGATCAAGCCCCGTTTCGTCCAAAGGCAAGCTTGATGCAGAGTAAGGATCACTCATTGAATTTTCTCGCTCCGCAACGCTATGGTTGTTATTACCTGGAATTTGCGGGAGGAGATGATTCCTGTTTCAGGACAAATTTTTCACGAATGCCGGTGCAGAATTTTTCAAATGTCGTAGAGGAGTTGCGGTTTCTCTCAGCAACTGAAGAAGCTCTTCCACAATCCCTCAGAGAAAGGCCGGCATTTATTTTTGCCGCCTTCAAGAAAGGACCATCCAATCAACCGCTGTTCGAGAGACTCCAACGGGTACAAGCACAGACAAAAGCCCTGCTGAAAACACCAAAAATTCTCGATGCTCTATTGGAGCAAATTGGTGGAAAAAAACCCAAAATATCATTTGATCAATCTGTAAATTCCTCATCCGCGCAGATCTTTCCAAGAGCTACCCAACAATGGATGGATATTCTTCGAGAAGTCCTTGCTCGTTTTGAAGATGAAAGCAGGAAAAAAGCATTTGTTGAAGCATTTATAAAACCAAGCTCCAGCTCTCGAAAAGCTCCAACAATGATTGGTGTATCTACCAAGACCCTCGTTGGGCTAGAAAAAGCTCTACATAATCTCGCAGAAGCTAATCAACATTTTGAAACGCTGAGTCGAGATCAAAGCTTTCAAATGCTATCTCCCCTGAGACTCTATTTTAAAACCACTGCTGCTGGATCTGGAAAGAAATTACACACCCAAAACCTCGTGCGCCTGGGTTACATCATTGAAGACCCAGAAGGAAATGTGCTTTTTGCTAATCATGACACCTGGCTCGATCTCTCTCAGACAATTTCCGGTTTTGCAAATGGTGTGCAAGGAATGCAAGTGGACGAAAAACGCGCCATTCTAATCCACCCTTCGCTCGCCTATGGCGCCCTCACGACCCTCCCGCCCTGCACAGAGCTGACCATCAAAACTCATCTTCTAGACATAGATGAAAAATCTTCCGCACCCCTTCCACCTCTAGAGACAATCGATCTAACCTGGCTCGCAGACTCCAAGTTCCGCCATGCAATAGAAGAGTCCATCCAGCAACAACCCCGCTTCGCCGGCTCCTTCTACCGTACCATTCTGGACAAAGCTCCAGGAGCAGATAAATCCGCCATCATAGCAGAGCTACGCAAGTTGTAGGCGCGTAACGGATGAGATGCGCCGCTGATTCCTATTCGTGGGCTTTTGATGCAATATTTTCACTGCCCATCTGGCATCTTCAGGTTCAACCTCAAAACTGAGGCCATTTCACCAACCCATCCAAACAAGCGCACCTCGATCAAACGCCCCTATAAAGTTCGTATGAGATGATGCCGCGAGTTGTTCTCTTGTTAGCGCTTAATCCACGCGATTTTTGTCAAAGCACGGTCATGACTGTGTATCGATCTTCAAAAAAAATGTGAACAGAAATCGATGCCTGTGTATAAACGCGATAGAGAATCTTGGGTTATTCGAGAATAACTTTTCGATTCAGTTGAAAATCAGGCATAGCCAGTTTCAGGATGAGCGTCACAGTCAATAAAATTCAAAATCGAGTCATTCTTGCTGTCACTTTCGGCAATATTCTCGAATGGTTTGAAATCTATATTTTTGCATATTTGTCTGGTGTGTTGTCTCGAGTTTTTTTCAATTTTCGAATCAGCTTTATTTAACGAGATAGGAATATTTGCTTTTTTTGTCTTCTGTGTTAGTTAGCAGAATAAACACTTACAGGAAAAAACTAGAAATATGCAAACAATTTTCTTTAGATGAAAAAAAAGCTAGAAAGCACGAGGACTTTGCCAAATTTTTATGGCCGTATTTTTTTTGGATTGCTTGTTTTGGCATTTTTTCTTGACTGTAAGAAACTCTCTGCCAATGGCTTGAATTCGAACACAACAAATTCCACATCAGAATATCAACAGTGGTTCACAGGACCAATTCTCACACCAACACCTATCACGATGCCTATAGGACATCCCGGGCTAGAAGCAGCTTGGTTACTCGGAGAAACCTATGGCCATTATAACTCTCATTGGAATGTCGAAAATACACCAAGCATTTGGTCCACGGGTCCTTATGTTGACTTTCAAGTTGGATTTAACGAATTTCTTGGAGCTGAATATATTGGGGCATTACTCACAAATTTTTGTGACGGATCACATTGCACTCATCTAATAGATTCTATTTTTCGTTTTGGATTTCAAATTTCTACCGATCAAAAAGATTCCTGGATTCCAGATTTTAGAATTCTTCTTCAAGAAACCGTTCCCACTGGGAAATATCAAAAGCTCAGCCCTGGTAAACATGGTGCAGATTTATCAGGTGCGGGATCTTTTCAAACAGGGATTCATTTTGCATTCCAAAAACTGTTCCACCCAAAAAAACGTCATGATTTTAGATTAAGATGGACTTTTGGATATTTTTTTCCTTCTTCGGTTAAGGTTTGTGGTTTGAATTTTATGGGAGGTGACCTTGCCCCTTTCTTCAGTCCAGGCTTAACTAGAGGTTCCGGTTAATTTTTCCTCTTCTCTAGCCACCTCGTTGGGAGTTTTCCCGCCGAGCGAGCTGTGAGGTCGTCGTTCATTATACTCTCCTCTCCATGCTTCAACAAGCCTCTTTGCTTCTTGCAAGCTTGTGAAGAGATTTTCATTGAGGCATTCATCTCGAAGCTTCCCATTGAAGCTTTCGATATAGCCATTTTGATAAGGCTTCCCTGGTTGGATGTAATCCCACCTCACTCCTTTCTCTTGGCACCATGCC
>JBIOJU010000095.1:0-5298 GCA_044451165.1 Chlamydiales bacterium
TCTCTGTGCTCTCTCGGTGTGCTCGGTGGTTGAAAATCTTTCTTCGCTGGCCGAATTACACGCCGTTCTGGCGGGATTGACTACACGAGGAGATGCACCAGTGTGCAAGATACTTTCCTACAAAGCCTGCAGATCCACCAACCAGACAGGTTGTGACGATGGAGCTTCCGACCCAAGCTGCGCCCAGAGCAGGAATCACAACTCCCACTGCAAGGGCCACCAACTCGGCTGGAATGCGGATTAAGGGGTTCACTTCGACACGAGAGACGCTATCAGGCCCCACTTCTGTGAACGTAAAAACTCGACGACTTCTCGAATGGTGTGTCACAAGGTATTCGCCGAAGTGTCCCATTGCAAAAGCTCTCACAGCGCCTGCTACGCCTCCGATACACCAACCAGCTACAATTGAGATTCCAGCAAGCGGCGCAACAGCCGCGCCAATCCCTGCTCCAACAAGAGCATGGATCCCGACCTTCTTAGAAAAACTTAATTGGGCTGTCATAGCAAACACTCCATAAAATTAACTACTAGATCTCCCCAGGCAACGTCTTAACGCAGAAAATAACCAAGCGATAGAGCGGAAAGGCGCAAGAAGAATTGCTGCCACGCAACGAAAAGGAGCAAGAAAAATCGTTGTGACACGCGAACAGAAGCCGGCACGCCGTTGTGGAGGATGCGCGGCAGGGGCTGGTTCCTCTTCCATGACTTCTTCGATCCGCACACTCGAGGGGCGCTGTTCCGGTTCAGGAAATGACAGCGGCTCTTCACCATTCAAAACATTTATCATTCCCGCAAGAACCAGAAGATTTTCTTCTGAGCGAGGTAAACTATAGGTCATTGGAACACCGTTTACTCTAAACACCATGGTGTACATACCATCGAGATCATCCGACATTACCGCGTCAGAAAGAGAAGTAAATTGTGGCAAGTTCGAAGATGTAGGATTTATCCACGGACGAACGGCAACTGACATCTGATCAGTCTGAGTAAAAAGTTGTCTAGGAAGAGCACGTGCGGACCGATTAAATGCATTCAGCACATGAAGACGCATCAGATCTTGCGTCCGGTCTTCTGTGCTTCCTTGAGCTGGAGTGAAAGGAACGACTTGCGTCTGCTCACGCGGCTGCTCTCCTGTTCTCACTGTACGATCAGGGCTCGTGGGCAGCCTCGGAAGAGTTATGCCTGGCCGCCGTGGGCTAAGGAGGCTGGCTTGAGAGCTTTTTATTCTAATTGTCACACTTACCTCTTTATGTTCTACCTTACGATCAACTGGTTAATCTTCTGCCCGATGATGTACATTGCGGCAAACGCATAGATACTTATCGCAATCCCACCCTCGATAGTGATCGAGTACCCTGCGATAGGCGCGCTCAAAATTGCCGCGCTCATCCCTGCCACCATGCTGGCAACTACATACATACAATGCGCAGGATGACTTCTAGCACATGAATGGAGAGGCTGGACGTATGTTTGCAGGAATTCCAGGGTGAGTACTGTCACCGCTGTAAAAACTCCCCCGATAAACATGCCACTAGCTGATAGAGAAACAACTCCACCCGCAACAGCGCCCACAGCAGCCAAGATACCCACTTGTGCTGGCAAATTTAAATCTCCCGTTGGCAATGTGATGTAATAGAAGGACATAAAATTTCCTCTTTATCAATTACTTATGTGTGAGACCTATAATGGCTCAGCACCCCTTTGTCTCTCACTCTATGGCCTAATAACCCACTTGTCGTCACGCTCGATATGCAGAAAGTTTATCCACCATCCATTCCCCTATGGTGGCCGCTCCTACATAAGCGCAGCCGCTGATGAGCAGCGCACTCCCTATCGGAATAGAATATCCTGCCATGGCTGCACCCAAAATCGTGACAGCCACCCCTACTACGCTGCTTGCCAAGAGCATCAATCTGTGAACAGTCGTGCTAACCCCGCCGAAGTTATCCCTAACCAATTTTTTCAAACAGAGCGCGGTTACAATTGTCACCGCCATAAAGACTCCCCCGACGCACATGCAGCCTATTGCTGGCAGTTCGGTAAGCAGTGCAGGAAGAGCTCCGGAAGCTGCGCCTACTGCTGAAAAGATTGCGACTGTTTCTTTGTTACTTACTGAGCCTGACATACATCTCCTCCAAAGTTAAGTTGGTTCTTAGACTCGCGCTGGTGTGGCTGCTGGTTGCTGTGCGGCCGGTTGCGCTGTCCCTACGAGCCGATCAATAGAGCTGCCGAGCCGATCAATAGAGCCGCGGAAACCAGTTGCAAATGCGTAACGCAGATCCCGTACCCGAGCCCGAACTCCTTCAGCCGGCTCATTCCTGATTGCTTCTGGATTGTTGACGTCATTCAAAGCTTTCGTGCTGATAACGAACGAGCTGATCAAAGAACAAGCGTCAACGAGGAGAATCCCTCCGATCGAGTATCCAGCAAGGTAACCGCCCAAAATCGTTGCGGCAACACCGGCAGCAATGGATGCCAAAATACACATCACCTGCTTAGGTCCACTGAGGTCGGCTGCGTTGTTGTTGTTCTGAAGACGGCCTATTAGATACTGTAAACATAATATCTGGACGGCTCTAAATACTCCCCCTACAACAAAACCTCCAACGAGCGAAACATCGGTGAGAAGCGGTGCGACAATCGCGCACGGAATTGCGCTCGTTGTAGTTAAGAACCAAAATCGCTGTTCAGTAGTTAATGGTGTTACTGATGGTGTTGCTGACATATTTTTACCTCTTTTTTTTACTAGTTTATAAAATTCATCATGGACGGTTTACTTCATCCAACTCTTGCTCTTCCGACAGGTAGCCTTGCTCTTCTCCATTCGGAATTGGCAATTCTCTATTTTGTAGAGACTGATGTAATGCGCCAACAATTCTCATTCCAATCATATGTGTCGCTAAACAAACGTAGGTGCCTATCACAACCGCTGTGCTAATAGGAATAGAATATCCCGCTGCAGCAGCACAAAGAATCGCAGCGCACACCCCTGCAACAAGGCCAGCCACTTGAAACAAATTCTCACTTATCTCTTGCCACAACCAAGTCGTAAAACAGTATCCATTAAGATTGTTATGCATGAGGAGATCGGTCAGTACAAATACCGGTGCACAGACTCCGCCAATATACATTCCTCCTAGTGCTGGCAGTCCTGTGAGAAGCGCAGCAGAGAGCCCGCCTGTTGCCGCACCCACTGCAGAGAGGATGCCTAGTTCTTTAATGCTCATAAAATTCCTCCAAAAAATAATGAAAGTAGAAAGATTTTATCATGAACACGAGAATCGGTTCCAGACTATTTTGGATGTAAATTAAAAGTTTAATTATGATCTCTGCGCGCACATAATTTAAACTGATGATCGTCTGGTGCGCAGAGGTGTGCGAGCATTTTCGATTGAGGAGATGATCCTGGGGCTCACTACAAGGTTTACGAGATATGCAGAGCCGCTTACAACAATCGTTGAAACTAGAGGAAGAGAATACCCCGCGAGAGAGGCCCCTAAAATTGTAGCGGCCAAACCTGCGACAATTGCCAGCACTCTACATAGATTTAAAGCAAAGTGGGATAAAGTTCTGATTCTGCCTTGGGTAACTTGCGCCCAAGGGCAGTTTCTCATGAGATAGCGTCCCAATAAATTTCCAGTTAACACAGTCACAGCCCTAGAAACACCCCCGATGTACAAGCCATGAGTCCATGGAAGATCAGTAAGAAACACCGAAGAAAGCGCACCTGTTGCCGCACCGAGTCCCATATCGATACTTGAGCGCTCAAGAAGAGTGACACGAAAAGTCATAAAACACCTTAAAAGCTAAAAAATTAGCAAAACATTACCATAAACAATCAAAAACCATCTACTCTATTCTTAGATGTAAATTAAACGTTTAATTACATGTTTTCTTCTCACTCAGTTAACGGGTGAAGAAAAAAACAACTTTCTCAGACACATCCTATGAACCACATCTAGCTGCGAAAGGCCCCTACGGGAGTAATGATAAAAACGATAGAATGATAGAAACGATAAAAATTTTTCGGTGCACGTCGCCGATCAGCAAAGACTCAAGGTTTCTTCTTCATTCTTAATCGTTCCTCGTTTTTCTCTTCCTGCTATACTTCCCCGGCTTGAATGAGCTTCTTTTCTCTTTTCATATTTTTCTGGTCTTGGGATTTGCCTGGGGAGCGCTTAAGCTTGGTAGGGAAGCGCTGATCTCCTGGATTGCTCTACAGGCGATCCTTGCCAACCTTTTTGTGATCAAACAGATCGAGCTATTTGGACTGGGAGTGACCTGCAGCGACGTGTATGCGATTGGGAGCATGCTAGGCCTCAACCTGCTCCAAGAGTATTTTGGAAAAGAGAGTGCAACGCGCGCCACCTGGATCTCCTTTTTTCTGATGATCTTTTTTGCCATCATGTCGGGAGCACATCTTCTCTACTTACCAAGTGCGCGCGACACATCTCATCCCTCTTTTTTAGCAGTTCTTTCACAAACACCCCGCCTTCTTCTTGCTTCACTTTGCACATTTTTTGTTGTACAACGGGTCGACGTACACCTCTTTCATCTTTTTCAAAAACTGCTCCCACACTCTTCTCTCGCACTGCGAACAGGTATCACTCTTACCCTTTCTCAGCTCCTTGATACCGCCCTCTTCTCTTTCTTGGGACTCTATGGCATTGTTTCCTCTGTCGGCACACTGCTTCTCTTTAGCTTTTTGATTAAACTGCTCATTATCTTTGCACTGTTGCCAGCGCTCTTGTTTTTTAAGAGGCGCGCGCATGTTTAGCTTTGAACTGATCCATGAGTCCAAAAAATCGCGAGCGCGCGTAGGAAAAATACACACCGCACACGGTACAATCGACACACCCAATTTTGTGGCGGTTGGAACAAACGGAACGATCAAAGCACTCGACAATGCAGCTGTTTCAGAAATTGGCCTTCAGCTCATGTTTTGCAACACCTACCATCTTCTGCTTCAGCCTGGTACAAGCGTCGTGCGTCAGGCTGGCGGTCTGCACCAGTTCATCCATCGTAAACTTCCCATCATCACAGACTCTGGCGGCTTTCAGGTGTTTAGCCTCGCCTACGGCTCTGTTGCAGACGAGCTAAAAAGCCGCGGGACAAAAAAAGAGGGCGGGAGCGTGCTAAAAATTACAGAGGAGGGGGTCCTCTTTCGCTCTTATCGAGATGGAGAAAAGTTTCTTCTCACTCCTGAAAGCTCGATCCAGGCGCAAAAAGATCTAGGAGCCGATATCATCATCCCTTTCGACGAACTTCCTCCCTACCACATGCCCGCGCAAGATCTCA
>JBIOJU010000096.1:0-5277 GCA_044451165.1 Chlamydiales bacterium
AGCGGAAGAATCCGAAAATCGATCCTCCCTAAACATTTATGATCCCACATGCATTTTGAAGAATTGATATTAATGACTTATTTTAAATATACTATGCCGAAGCGATGATGACCAAGAAGATTCACTACTTACATTTCGATACGATCGATTCTACCAACACCTGGACAAAGCAAAATGCTGCGACGCTTGATCCTGATCTTCTGACTTGCATTACCGCAACAGAACAGACAGCCGGCAGGGGGCGTTTTCGTAGAAGGTGGGTGTCCGGTCGAGGAGAGAACATCACGGCTACTTTCTTTTTTACGGTCGCAAAAGATAGCCCCATTCTTGCCAATGTGGGTCAAGCGCTCTCTCTTTCTTGCGCGCATGTGCTCGAACAGCATGGATTCTCCCCTCAGATCAAATGGCCCAATGACTTGTTCATCTCTGGAAAAAAAATGGCTGGCATCCTTTGCGAAACAGTGCCATTACCCGATCGCTTGGGAATCGTGCTAGGTATCGGCATCAATGTCAATATGCCAGGAGATCTCCTGGCCACCATTGAGCAGCCTGCCACATCCCTCGCACACCTGAGCGGCCGCACATGGGATTTGGACCAGATTTTAGAACCTTTACTGCAGCGATTTTGTGATGATCTTGCACTTTTAGAAAGTGAGGGATTTATTCCTTTTCAGCAAGCCTATGAAAAGCTTCTCGCATTCCGCGGCGAACCTGTCACCTGTACAGATGGGCTGCAAATGATTCGCGGCATCTGTCATTCGGTAAATAAAGAGGGACGCCTCAATCTTCTTTTACCCTCTGGTAAAGTGATGACACTTTCTGCGGGCGAAATGAAAACTTCATCCAGTTAGACGCGTACGCCCTTTTGCGAAAAGTTGGGCAGCGCACTGTTTACGGTCGGCTTTGGATAGTGCGCTATTGCAATAAATCTTCCGTCCCATTCGAGTCCAAAATGCTCTCTCAACTGTTCAAAGCTTTTATTAACGACGGTACCTTGCCCGATAAAAATGCTCTCTACTTTGCCATTACTTGACCGTAGCGTCATGAGTACACAGGGTTCTCCTGGATTGGGACATCCCCAAATCCCCTCAGGTTGCAAGAACATGTCAGCGGGTTGGATCGGTACATCATGATCTGGCCTGTCACGGTAAGTGTCGATGACTAGAGGGCTCATACTCATCACGAGCTCGCCTTGAGGGTTGATTTTAATAAAATAGCGCGCAAGCTTACAACCAATTTGCAAAGGAATCACCTGCCTAAAACTTGTTTTAAAAGAGAGAATTACATACTCCTCCCCCTCTCTACTACTTACCGGAAAGAGTTGTGTCGTTTGCGGACGAACCATCAGCTGCACAGTACCTGATAAAGGATTCGGGCTGCTTTCTTTTTCAACTTGGATTTCGCTAATGGTTATGGTGTGATCGGCTCTGTTCTGAAAACTGACGCCTTGTTGTTTGGGTATACATTGCAGTTCAGAGTCGACAATCGAACCGCCCCCTTCTAATACAATCCGCATATTGGTCTTGACGAGCACACTATGAGTCCTGATCACATCTGCAAAGAGAGTAAGCTTTGTACCGGAAGACTTAACGTCATAATGGCGCACGTCAGATGAACGCAACTCCACGTTGTGCAAGTTAGAGATGCCCGTTAATTCTCGCTCTCCCTCTCCTTCGAAGCCAAATCTAACACTTGCGCCCTGCATCTCATTTCCAAACGAGAGAAGACCATGAAACCTGTGATGCAGACTATCGGCGTGCATCTCAGGAATCACTACCCTTTGAAGCTCTCCTTTTGCTGGAATCACAACAGAGGCGATATCAGGTCTAATTTTTCCTCTCTGAGCAAGCTTATCTGCACATCGGCAGATCTCAAAAATTGATCGAGTAAATTGTGTTTGGAATTGCGCTCGTCTGTTTGGATCATCTTCGCGGCTAAAGTAATCGTTCACTTCGGCTGTCAGCACGCGAATTTCTCTATCAATTCTCTCATATTTGGAGGTGAATAAACGAACGAGTATCTCCCACACACATTCGAGAACGGTGGTGGGCTTCGCGTGAAGAAGGAGATTTCCCTCGCCATCAAAATCGATCCATTGCCCCTCAAATCTCGCATTCTGTACGTCACGCAGTTTACGTTCTAAGCTACCGTGAAGTTGAGTGGCGAGAAAATGTCGATCGCGTGGAAGAATGATGCCGTGTGCCATAAAAGCCTCTCATACTATTTGCAAAATGAAGAAGAATTTTTTGCAAATCGAAGAATAAGCGCAAGGCAAAAGTGATTAAGCGCGAGTTGGGATGATCGGCTCTATTCTTTGCACACTGGAGCGCACTTGCAGGCTTGCTCGAGTGCTTGGTTCGACGCCAGCCTTCACGCACAACATAGCGTAATCTGCTCGTAGCGCTGCCGTGTCTGACGGGATTATTAACGCGGTCCGGTAGGGCCGCCTACCATTTAGGACTTGCAGATTTGCAAGAGCTCCTGCTGTAGGTACCGGGCAGCCTACGGTTAATGGATGTCCTTCGTCGACGGTATGCATCTGCTCTTGGATATCACCTTCAGTACGAAAAGGTACGATCTGAGATGTGAGCCCTCCCAATTCATTCACTGCAACCTCATAACGAGCGAGTTTGCACCCAAAGGTAAACTGTTGTTCTAAGGTATAGATTGCAGTCGCTGTGACCCAGCCGCAATTTGACTTAACAGGAACATCAACAGTTTGCCCAGACGGTACAATAACTCCACCGGGCTTCATTAATTCTGGAATCGAAACTCTCATATTTTGACGCGACTGATTGTGAAATCTAAATATTCGTGATGCAAAGCCCCTATCCTCTGTTTTGCTCTCTTCCATTCTTACTTTGCGTATTTTTTCCCCTCCCACAAACACTGCGTAGGAGTTTCCGTCCACTTCTAGGTCGCGTTTGACGGTAACATCCGCACAAAAGCGCATTGTCTCGTCCGTCGATTGAAATATGTTCCACGCAGTTGTTGCGTTGGAGCCAAAAACAAATTTTCTTTTTGATAATTTTTGATTAATCTCATGTTCAGGAGCGCGAAAAGAGATGGTCGAGTCGGGCAATTTGTTTGTCGCTCGAAATTCCACTATGCGTCCGTAAGGATGATACTCTCTTGCCCCCACACGGACAGTCAGTCGTTCGTTGATGTTTGTAATGATGTAGTTTTGAATCCTCTCATGACTACGCAAGTTATTAAGTGTTCTTTCTGAAATTTTCCCAGCTTGCTGCATCCTTGTCGCGCAACGGAAAATTTCATTGATTGCAGTGGTGTAGGTGTTGAGAAAGAGCGCAAGGCCTGCTTGGTTTTGTGTCTGCATCAGGGCACCCAAATGCTGTTCAATTTGGGTAAAAAGCGAGATAAAGCGCTGTTCGAGAAGAGGGGGTCGTCCTGTTGCCCAGAAGACTATCCGTTCCAGCACCCTTGAGATGCAGAGCCAGATGCGATACAAACAATTGCCCCGAACGGGTCTTCGGGCGAGCGCAAGATCTTCTCCATGGAGTACAAACCACTGGCTATCTCCTACGTTCTTGGTTTGAATGGCATTTAGATTACGAGTGAGATCTACTGGAGAGGTGGTAAGTTGTACAGACATAGTTTCCTCGGTTTAAAGATTGGGTATCACAACTAATTCTGGGTGCACTTTGGTGCGCAAAATTTGTTGAATGGCGTTTAAAGTAGCTCCTGTTGCCGAATGGCAGGTCGTGCACGCCCCTTCGTAGGAAATAATCACCTCTCGTCCTTCGATTAGATTCAACACCTGAACACCGCCTGCATCTAGTTCAACGTAGGGACGGATATCTTCTGCGATGACCCCTTCGATGACAGAGATTTTTTCTTTCACGGATAACGTCTGCCAGCCAGGATATTCTTTACTCTCTTGGCCGCTTGAAGTGATGGGCGGTGCAACGTAGATGTCACTAATGGGAATATCCATACATTGGCTTGTAGCCGTGTCGATGGCATCGATCAGCAGATTGAGTACCCATGCCATCTCGGGAGGAAACGCCTCCTTCTCGCCTTTTTCGCGTATCTCCTTGTCGAGAAGATCTGCAGTGAGCCGCCTTGCTTGATCGTAATTTTTGCGCAAGAGAAGCACGCACGCGCTTTCTGCCGCCCCGATGAGAGCAGGAGGTCCAAAGAGCAGGTATTTTGCATCCGCAATCACACCATCAGACTCATCAACCAAAAGAAAGAGACGGACGATCCTTCCTTCTTTGCGACTGCCTTCTGTTGCAACGGCGAGCCGCATCCCTTTTCCCCTGGCCTCTTCGTGTGTGTATGAGCCAGCGCTGCGAGGATTGTCTATGCAAGCAAGAAGTTTTTGTCCAAAATTCATGATAACACCGGAGAGAAGGAACGCAATTTTTGCACGGAACTGGTAAGAATGTCTACAGCTCTGTCGATCTCATGGTCGCTCGTCTCTTCCGTGAGAACAAACTTGAGCGCGTCATCTCTTGCATTGTGCAGCGACGCAAAAATTTTCTTTCGTTCCAGAAAAAACAGAACAGCTTCCTGATGCACCCCTTCAAATGCAATAGCGCTGATATGTGCCACACGTTCATTTTCTGCACCGAGTATGGAAATATCGGAAAGTTGTGCAAGCAGCTTCTCCTCAAACCTATTGCGGCGCCTTGCCATCTCCATCACAGATTGATCGATCTCTTCTACCTGCCTTTTGAGCGCATCTGCAAGAGGTATAGTTGCCGCACTTTTGGAATTTTCTAAATCCAGTGCTAATGATTTTGAAAATTTCTCTTTCCGTACAAGTAGACCACCCGTGCCTGGAGTGGCATTTACAGAAAAACCATCGAATGTAAGAAAATCGATTGGATAATCTTGAAAACGGAAGAAAAATTTACCTAGCGCGTCCGACGCGTCGACATGGAGAAGAACCTCTCTTTCACGACATAATTTGGCGATCTCTAAGACCGGATGGATGCTTCCCGTAAAAGGGTCTACCCAAGGAAGAGAGACTAGAGCGGTTCTTGCGCGCAGCTGCGCTTCCAATCCAGCGCATGAAAGCGCGCCGTTTGCATCCATAGCAATAGGTTTCACGAGACATCCCAGCCGCTCCATTCGCTCGAGAAGCGCAGGAGAAGAGGTGTGGGAGTAAGGGAGAAGATGTGTGCGTCCCGTCTCTCTTACCAGATCCAGATAGACGGCAAGAAAGACCTTCTGCATCGCCTCTTTGCCGCTTGTCGCAAAAATAAATTGGTCTTGTGCAGAAGCGCCGACTGCTGTGCGGATATGGTCTTC
>JBIOJU010000097.1:0-5230 GCA_044451165.1 Chlamydiales bacterium
CTGCTGCCGCAGCTGCTCTTACAGGACTCATCACCGATCCGCGCAAGCTTAAGATGAAATATCCCAAATTCAAAGAACCGGAAAAGATTCTCCTGAATCCAGAAGCGCTGCTGAAGCCACAACATGATCCCAAAACGAAGCTTGTGATGGGACCCAATATCAAACCACTTCCACTCTTTCCTGCGCTTGAAAATCATATTGAGGGGCCTGTTCTTTTAAAAATGGGCGATAATATTTCAACAGATGAAATTTTACCCGCAGGCACCAAGGTGCTTCCTTTCCGCAGCAACATTCCAGCTATTGCCGAGTTTACTTTCGGACAGGTTGATGAAACCTACTACGCACGTGCCATGAAACATCAAAAAACCGGGTCATTTCTCATTGCAGGAGCAAATTATGGCCAGGGATCTAGCCGTGAGCATGCTGCCATTACACCACGCTACCTAGGTGTGCGGGCTGTAATTGCAAAAAGTTATGCGCGGATTCACAGAAAAAATCTGATCAACTTTGGCGTCGTTCCTCTCCTTTTTGCCGACGAGGGAGATTTGGGAAAGATCGAAATGAACGATCTGCTAGAAATTGGAGAGCTGCGCAAAGCTTTACAATCAGGAAAAGAGATTCAGGTGATGAACAAGACTAAGAAGCGCGCATTTCTCGTGCGCCACTCGCTCAATCCCCGCGAACTGGAAGAGGTTCTCGCAGGCGGCCTCATCAACGTCATCCTCGAACGCAAAAAGAAAGCAAGATGAGAGAAGAAGCAAAGATCCGCCTTGCGGGCAGGATCGCCGCTCACCGCGGCGACATGATGAGAGATGGAAAAGTTTCACCACAGAACAAAACGATGTGCTTTAAATAAAAACTTATATCATTCATTTCTTGCAATTAATTGCATAATTGTATTTAATTTATCATTAAACGCAATTTTGGAGCAATTATGTCTGGCATTTCCCAAGTAAGGTCGTTTTCTGTTCGATCGTCTGAGCAGCTGATCGAGTCCTGCATGATTCAGGAGAGGATCCCCCATCGCGTGCTCCAGAACCTTTATGCCAATTCTCTCACCGAACAAGCTATCTCGCTACTTAAGACCGACCGCATGAGTTCTCTTGAGGGTGATGCGAGCAAGATTAGCTGCCCCGAATATGAGATGATCATGAAGTTCGCCGATGAGCTCGGCTTCTCACCCCAAGAAAAGGTGTTTATTCAATTGCACATCATTGGCGGGCAGAAGATGGTTGTCATTGGGGACTCTCATGGAAATGAGAAGTTTACAGAGCTCTTGCGAAAGATTATTGCTAACAGAACGATCCCGCTATTTATAGAAAGTATATGTAGAGATGTTGAGTCTGAAGCTGGATACAGCTCTAATTTCGTCGGAGATGCAACGATATCGATCTTTGGCTTGGAAGGAAGAGGCAAATCTCTCATGACTTCAGCATGGATCTACAGCACCCTCAATCCATCAAAATTTCCTGAAAATCCACAGCGGGTAGGAGATATAACGAGTGTTTCCACTTCACAAAAAGCTTTCTTCTCACCCACTAGCAAGGTTGAATCTTTTCTCAATGAACTCCATTTTAACTGCTGTTGGGACCCCGTCATTCCGATGGCATTAAAAAACATGCCGAGTCCTGCATCCAAGGCACTTTTAGCGGATATCCTCGAAGTCATCGGAACAGATGGATACAATGTAAAAAGAAAAACAGCTGAGCTTTATCCAAAACTCATAGCAGCCCATGACAACGTACAAACTTGGTCCGATCTCTTTCTTGGGCTCGCGAGGATCTGTTTAAAAACTCAGGAAGTCGGGTCCTGTTTTACAGCTACAGAAAAAACTGTGATTGCCAAGTTTTTGGACAATCCAACCGACCCGGCCGCTTTCTATCTTTTTTATCGTGCGGTCTTAACTGCGCATCGCGACCGGGATGCAGCTCGGGCACTCCTCTCGATAAAGCTCCCGAAAGATAAAGCGCGCGTCGCATTTATCGGCTATGAGCATATTCCGGGTCTCCTTGCCGAGCTTCACCAACTTAGATAGAAATAGAAACAAAGATCCGCCTTGCGGGCAGGATCGCCGCTCACCGCGGCGACATGATGGGAGAAGAAAGAATTTTAACCACAGAGCAGAAAAGAGTCTTCTTCTCTGTGGTTGTGTCTCTTTTTTTTCATCCTGCCTCCGTGGTGAACGGCGATTCTGCCGGCCTGCTCTGGCCGATCTTTGCTTCTTCGGCATCTGTGGTCATTCTGACTTACCTAGCGGACATTTTTATTTGAAGTCTGGACTGTGATGGTAGATTGTTTTGAGTTTGGGAAATCGCTTCAAGCTCGCAATAAGGCTTGGATATTCGACAGGCGGGAATGCAGTATAGCTCAAGTTTAGCGTGTGAAGATCTTGCAGTTTTTCCATGCTGTAGTAGGGAAGATCGGTGAGGGGGTTTTGCGAAAGATCAATTTCGCAAAGATTCGTAAGTCCCAAAAAAACCTCTCCGGGCACTAGAGTTAGTCCCGCATCGTGAATGTCTAATTTTTTGATTCTGCTAAGTACGCTTTTCTGTTTAGGATCGAGCAAAAGCTCACAAATTTTGGACGCTCTCAGAATATGCTTTTCCCTTGCGTTTTTGTAAAAACTTTCCAATCGATCTGGAAATGCATTTTTAAGAACATCCTTCCATATTTTTCTAAAACATTTTGCTCGCGCAAACTTGTGTCTGATTGTTAGCTCGAACAGCGGGTCTGAAATCTCAAAGCAGCAGGCATTGCGCATATCCGCTATACGTTCTGCGATTGCACCAAAATTATGTAATGGTATCGGGTTCTGAGAAATCGAACACCATTCTAGTTTGGCGAATATGTTAAACACCCAGCCCGGAACATCTGTGAGCTCATTTCGAGAAAGATCCAAACTACGAAGCTCATGAAAACGCACAAGCTCTATCGGAACTTCTCGTAAGTGCATACCGCTAATCGCAATCTTTCGTACTCTTGAAAAGTAGGATCCATACTCTTTTATGCAAAACTGTTGTGTAATCAGCGACATATTATTCGTGGGCTGAAGAACTTGGGCGGCCTCTCTTGTTTGTTTCCAGATGGCAACTAAGCAGTTTCCTTTTACAATCGCTCGATGCATCACTTCAACGCGTTGAGGGGAGAGAGAGCTTCTAAATTTTTTACGCACGAGCTGTAAGGTGTTTTTTTCTCCTCCTGGACTAACTTCAGGGTCTAATTTGTTCAGATGGTTAGCAAGAAGATATACAAGCCGTCGAAAAGGGTCGAAATAGTTGGGTGGTTTGTCGTTTGGCTTCGTGCCAAGCATCTTCACTTTCCATATGACAAGTTCTTTTGGTTCCCTGTTTATCCACCATTTTTGAAGAAGAAGCTCGTTCACGTGCCGCTTCCAAGCTCTATTTAGCCTCGGTAAAGCAGTGGTAGCCGCGAATTCGATAATGAGCCGCATCGGAGCTTCGTCAGAAATAGAAAGCAGCTTGCACTTGTAGCGCGTCGCTCTTTCAACACCATTTTTCCACTCTTTGCAAACACTCGCTATCGTCTTAGAAGACTCTGGCACGCAGTTCAAAATCCTGTGGCCCGCTCCAAAAGGCGTAAGAAACAACTTGCTAACACTCACTGAGGGCCTCATCTCACAAAATTACACATGCTCGCGATGTCTGTTTTCGAGCGAATTCGAAACATTCTACAAAAGATTTGTCATCAAAGCGAACCTTTTTTAATTTTGGCAGGTTGGCTAATCTTCCAGCAATGAGCTTGTACTTTGATCGTGGCAATGGATTATGGCACAAGTTTATCTCTACAAGATCTTGAAGTTTTACAACTCCCTCAGGTATCGCCGACAAATTCGTGGCAGAAAGATTGAGCGTGCGGACATAACGCAGACAATGAAAGATCTCTTTGGGTAAAACACCTAAATTCTCATCGTGAAGATCGAAAGCCATTCCGCGGGAGAGATTGGCAGTAACAGGATCGAGAAGCCTTGTTCTCAGAGACGAAAGATCTAAATTGGGATTAAGCTGAAGTTTAGTCGCAACACTTTGTAAGCATGTGCGCTCTTGTACCTTTCGTAGATAAACTTTTTGGAACTCCTCATCGTCAAATCCTAATTTCTTTAACGCCGGAAGATCTGCCAATCGGTTTGCGATTTTTCTATATTTTGTTACATCAAGAGGATTACCGCGCAAATTCAACTCTTCAAGCTTCTTTAGGGATTGTATCTCACTCGGTATGTCAGTTAGAAAATTTTCCGAGAGATCTAGGTATTGTAATCTACGAAAATTGAAAAATTCACAGGGTATTGACAGAAGATTTTGTTGCTGCAAAAAAAGAAATGTTACTTGCGAGAAAAAATTCTCATTTGTCTGAAAGTGTCGTTCAACTGCGATAGGGGATACGATCACAACAACACGCGTCTCTTCAGCCTCTGATTCAGGGACCACTCTTGACTTGTCTATTTGGTCGCCAAGAAGGGGGAAAACATTTTCAAAGCATTGCAGCTTGACGATTCTTTCGTGCATGCAGACGAAGCGCTCTGGGTCAAGAGAGAGATGAAACCTCTGACGAATAGGCGGCAAAAAGCCGCTATCAAGCTCTTGTAAATTTCGCGCTAATTTTCTGTGCAAAGCTGCAAAGAGGGCACAAAAACGGATTGTTTTCTGTTTGCGGAATGGCCGCTTTTCGAGCTCAGTTAAAATTTTATGCATGTTGCTCGGCAGGTTGTTCCAATATTCGTGTAGCACACTTTGCATGGTGGCGTTCACTTTGCAGCAAATGCTCTTATTCACCGCGATGAGAGAGGGGGAGAGAGAAAGTTCAAAAATTCTCTGCCAAACTGCATGGGGAAAACTGAATCTATCACAATCATATTTTATTTTTAGGCTCATATCTTCCGTAATTTAGATTTTATCCTAATAGATTATACACGCAATTTTACAACAAACAACCAAATAGATTTTTTAACAATTGATCATTACAAATATAACAGATAAACTGTCACAAATTAAACACGAGGTTTTTTGTGAAAATAATAAAGAAGAAAATTTTTAATGTTAGTGTTGTTGGTTTAGTGGCCCTGATGGCACTCTTGACCAGCTGGGAAGGATTTCGTCATAGTCCTATGGTTAGTTTAGGAAGCTCTATGGTGGCCTTTGCCTCCGAAGTGAAGGGCTTAAGAGTGACAGCGAAACGTTATACCAGCGGAGACAGTAAAAAATATCTCCATAGA
>JBIOJU010000098.1:0-5161 GCA_044451165.1 Chlamydiales bacterium
CCTCCAGAACGGATCAAGATGGGCCTTCGCAAAAACTTTGCCTATCTTGCTAAATCCAAGTATCTCATTTGCATCGCGGTGATTGTTGTCACCTACAACATCGTCATCAATCTGACAGAAGTAGTCTGGAAAGATCAAGTGAAGCATCTCTATCCAAACCCGGCAGATTTCAGTGCATACATGGGTAAAGTCTTAACAGGTATCGGCATCATTGCAACCGCAACAAGTATCTTCATCTCAGGAAATCTCATTCGCAGACTAAGCTGGACTTCAAGTGCGATGATCTCTCCTCTGATTCTTGTTGTGACTAGCGTCGGCTTCTTCTCTTTCCTTCTTTTTAAAGATTTTGGCCTTGGCGCCATCGCCGCTCTGCTTGGCTCAACACCTCTTGCCATGAGTGTCTTTTTCGGCTCGCTACAGAACTGCCTTTCGCGCGCCTCGAAATACACACTTTTCGATGCCACAAAAGAACTCGCCTTTATTCCTCTTAGCCATGAGAGCAAATTAAAAGGAAAAGCTGCGATCGACGGCGTGGGATCTCGTTTAGGCAAATCGGGCGGATCGATTATTCACCAGGGACTGCTCGTCTTCTTCGGGTCGATCTCACTCAGCACGCCCTATGTTGGAGTACTTCTTCTTTTCGCAATTGTCGCCTGGATGATGGCGGTCAAAGCATTGGGCAAACAGTTTAATCAGCTCACTGCTACACATGAAACTCTGAGCGTCCCCGATGACGAACCTGCCACTACAAAAGAAGAGATCGTTCCAACATAATCATGAACCTCATCCAGTTTGTCTTGGATCACGCACATCTCGCCCACTGGTTCATATTTTGTGGAATTCTACTTGCCGGAATGAGTCTTCCTATCAGCACAGATCTCTTGGTTATTATAGCAGCTATCCTCGCGGCAAATACAATTCCTGAACATACATTTATTCTCTTTTTCAGCGTGTTGTTCGGCTGCTATTTTTCTGCGTGGATCGCCTATTGGATTGGACGAAAGTTGGGACCGCTACTCCTGCGTTTTCGCTTCTTTCAAAAACTTCTGAATGAAGAAAAACTGGCAAAAATCCGCGCATTTTACGAACGCCGCGGTCTTCTCACTCTCATCATCGGACGTTTTATTCCCTTCGGTGTGCGCAACGCGCTTTTCATGAGTACCGGCATGAGCAGGCTCTCGTTTGGAAAATTTATCGCGCGCGATGCGCTTGCTTGCACGATCTGGTCTACCGCTTCATTTTCATCATTTTATTTTCTCGGCAAAAATTACACGCTACTTTACGGCTACGTCAAAACCTTTAACATTTTAATTTTTTCTTTATTCGGCATAGCGACAATTGTGACAATATGGTATAAGCGAAGAAAAAAATCCGCGCATGCTCAGCCTATCGAATAGCCTCTCTTTTCTCCGTGCACCGCTCGCACTTCTGTTTTTAGTCGATAGTGCCGCGTGGCGAGTGACAGCTATTCTTCTTGCAATGATCACAGACAGCATCGATGGCTTTCTAGCACGACGCTACAGCGGAACAAGCCAATTTGGCGCAATTCTCGATCCAGCAATGGATAAGTTTTTCGTGATCTTCGGACTCGGTGTTTTGCTGATGGAGGGAAAGCTTGCGGCTTGGCAAGCATGCGCGATGCTTTCGCGCGACTTCTTCCTCTGCGTCTTTGGCATTATTCTACACGTATCTGGAGACTGGGAGGCTTACAAATTCCGTGCCATTCGATGGGGCAAAGTCACCACAGCGCTGCAGTTTATTGTTCTTATAGGACTCGCCTTACATTTTACTTTTCCCTGGTATGTCTACACGCTCTTCATCCTCTTCGGTGCTCTTGCATTCCGCGAACTCTTCCAAATCAAACGCTCCATCCGCAAAGCCAAAAAAACCAGATCCCACTGAAGAAAAGAAACGATGAACGCTAAGTGATGAGCGCTGGGCGTTGTTGCACAATTCAATTTTCACCACCGAGCACTCCGAGAGCACCGAGGGAAGGGAAATAGAGAGAGTCTTATTTTTTTCCTCTTTCCCATCTGGTAATCCCGGCGTCCTGTTATTATTTTCTTTTCGGTGTTCTCGGTGTGCTCGGTGGTTTTTTTCCGATTTATGCAACAAAGCCGAGCGCTGAACGGAAGAAAGAGCGTGTGCCCGGTTTCCTCTCTTCTTCTTCACTCTTTTCGTTCATCACTTCTTTTTCTTTCGTGGTGGCTCTAAATGGTTGGCTTTTTTAAGATGAGACAAAAACCATTTTAGGATCCTATGACACCACCTAGAGAATCGATTTTTCATGGAATGCTCCGTTCTTTTTTCAGCAGTTTTGGAGCAATTCTTGGCATTCTGATTGGAATTGTGGTTGTAGTTTTTGTCTTCGTGATTTTCTCTCCTTCTGCCCTCGTGCCTGAAAAGACAGAACTCTCGATTGCTCCCGATGCAAACGGAAAACGAGAGATGCTACCGCAAACAGCTCCTGTGCTTTTGCGCATCAATATCCATGGTGTCATCGGCGAACCTCTACTCGATTCAGATACGATAGAAAACATCCTTCTCGACTCACGCGCAGGAATGTTAGAACAAGGAAGAGTGAAGGGGATTCTTCTCCATGTTAACACGCCAGGCGGCACCGTGGCCGACGCGGACAACATCTATCGAGCTCTCAAAGAGTACAAGCAAAAATACAAGGTGCCCATTTATGTTTTTGTGGATGGACTTTGTGCCTCTGGGGGTATGTACATCTCTTCTGCGTGCGACAAAATTTATGCAACTCCTTCTAGTGTGGTAGGTTCGGTAGGTGTTATTCTCGGGCCGACATTTAACTTTTCTACTGTAATGGACAAAATCGGCGTCCAGTCCCTCACGATCACCCAAGGAAAAGACAAAGATGAACTCAACCCTTTTAGACCCTGGAAACCTGATGAGGGAAAATCGATCCGTGACATCACAGCCAGTCTCTACGAGCGTTTTGTTACGATCGTTACAGAAGGAAGACCTGCACTCAGTAAAGAGAAGCTGGTCAGCGACTATGGCGCACAGGTATTTATCGCATCCATTGCAAAAGAACACGGGTATATCGATGATGCGGATGCCGATTACTCCAAGGCGTTAACCGAGCTTGCAGTGGCTGCAAATATCTCTTCCAAACAGCCCTACCAGGTGTTTGAGCTTGCACCGAAGCTCGATTTTCTCACCGAGCTTACAAGAAGCAAGTTCTCATTTCTTAGCGGTCGTATCACGCACCTATTTCAGATTGGTCCAAACATGAGCTCCGAAATGAGCGGAAAATTTCTCTACCTCTACCAGGCGATGACGAACGCGGAGTAATACCAATCGCAGCAAATAATTTCACATTTCAGCTGCGATTGGTATAAACCATGCATCATGAAAAAAATCTATATTGTTGACGCTGTCAACATCCTCTTCCGCTCCTACTACGCCATTGGGCAGATGACAAATCCCAAGGGTGAGTCTACCAATGCGCTTTATGGCTTTATTCGTTCAATCAACAAAATATTGAACGATTTTTCTCCCGATTATTTTGTAGCAGTTTTTGACGGGCCAGGGGGAAAAGCGCTACGCACAAAAATCTATGCGGAATATAAAAGCCACCGCGCAGCCATGCCAGAAGATCTGGTGCTTCAACTCGAACGGGCCATCCTCTTCTGCGAATACGCCGGCGTGCCCTACCTCTCTATTGCAGGAGTTGAGGCGGATGACACGATCGGGGGAATTACCCTTTGGGCAGCAAAGAAGGGGTTTGAAGTCTATATCTGCTCGAGCGATAAGGATCTATGCCAGCTCGTTTCTCCGCAGATTTTCATGATCAATGTGCATAAAGAAAATCTGCTGATGGACCCGGCCAAAGTGAAAGAGCATTTTGGCGTAAGACCCGATCAGATCGTAGATCTTCTTGCCATCATTGGAGATGCATCGGATAACATCCCAGGCCTTTCTGGTTTTGGTCCCAAAACTGCTGTGGCCCTCCTAGAAGAATTTGGCACGCTGGAAAATCTGCTGGCCCATCCCGAAAAAGTGTCTGGGGCAAAAAAACAGGAGACGCTCCGCAGTGAAAGAGAGATTGCTCTCATGAGCAAGCGGCTTGCAACACTCCACCCCGATGTTGATTTTCCAAAAGACGAGGAGTTTTACAAATTCCAATCTCCCTACCTTGAGAAACTGAAAGCCTTTTACCACGAGATGCGTTTTCTCACCCTTCTCCGCGATCTAGGAGAAGAGAAAGGAAAAGAGGCGCGTTTGGAGGAACAGGAAGCTCTACACTACCATCTTGTAGATGATGAAAAGGAGCTCATCAAACTTGTGGAAAAACTCTCTCAAGAAAAAGAGATCTGTATCGACACAGAAACTACCGACATTCAACCCTTGAGAGCTTCGCTTGTTGGCTTGGGTTTTGCGGTAAATTCTCATACGGCTTGGTATGTTCCCGTAAATGGGAAGATTCCCAAAGAGCGGGTGCTAGAACTGGTTAAACCCCTTGTTGAGAATCCAAAAATTGGATTTGTGGGCCACCATCTCAAGTACGATCTCCACGTGCTGCAAAATGAGGGAATCGCACTTGCCAAAATCTCCTTCGATACACTCATAGCCTCTTATCTCGTGAATCCCCAAAACTCGGGACATAATTTAGACAGGCTCGCACTCGAAAAATTTGGCAAGGTCAAAATCCCCATCGAAGCGCTCATCGGGAAAGGCAAAAATCAGCTGAGCATGTCCGTTGTCCCTCTAGAAAAAATCTCCCATTACTGCTGCGAAGATGTCGACTATACAATTCGGCTCAAACAGCTCTTCACGAAAGAGATCGAAAGAGAAGGGGTAAAAGAGGTTTTTGAAAAGATCGAAGTTCCGCTCATTCCCGTGCTTGCCCGCATGGAAAGATGGGGAATTTACGTAGACCGAAAAATTCTTGAAAAAATGTCCCACATACTCACAGAGCGTTTAGAGCTTTTGAAGCAGCATATTTTCGAGCTCGCCGGCGAGGAGTTCAATCTCAGCTCCCCCAAACAGCTCAGCAAAATCCTCTTCGAAAAAATGGGAATTGCTCCTCCCAAAAAAACAGCCACTGGTTTTTCTACCAGCGCTGATGTTTTAGAAGAGCTTCAGGATGAAGTCGCCATTGTTTCCAGAATTCTAGAATACCGCACTCTGGAAA
>JBIOJU010000099.1:0-5158 GCA_044451165.1 Chlamydiales bacterium
CGTAGGGCGATTGCGCTTGCGAAGAGGAAGATATAGACCACGAGGGCAAGTTGGGCAGAAATCAGAGAGAAGAGCCAGAAAGAGCTTGCGACGGTGGGCATTAGGATAAAGCCGATGGAGAGAAGGGTCACGACGACCGCTTGAATGATGAGCATGTTGATGGGAGCGCCGTGTTTATTTGCATGCATGAGATATGCCGGAAGGGTGCCGTCCTTGCTTGCAACCATCAGTCCCTTGGTGGGGCCAATCACCCAAGCCGCCGCGCCGCCCAGGCCGCCCAGGACGATGCAAGCAGCAATACAGGGCAGCAGCCAAGGGAGATCGAGTTTTTGTACAAATGTTGCAAAGGCCTGCATCGTACCAACAACAAGATTGAGTTGGCTACTTGGTACGATGATAGAAATCGCAAGAGAGGCAAAAATTGTAGTGGCAAGAACAATTACAACAGAGATTGCAAGAGAGCGGGGATAGTCGCGTTTTGGATTTTGCATCTCTTCGGCGTGCGTCGCCGACATTTCAAGACCGATAAGACCGAATAGCACGTTAGTGAGATAGGCAACGTTGGAATAATCCCATGATGTAGGAAAGAACTCCTTCCATGTGAAGGAAGTTTCTACCGGATGCCCTTTCCAGAGCCACCATGCTCCTAAGAGCGCGATGAGTACCATGGGAAGAATTGTACCGACTGTGGCAGCAAGCGCGCTGAAATATCCCGAAACTTTCATTCCAAAACAGTTAACGAGAGTCGTTCCCCAAAAAAAGAGAACCACCACACTTGCCATGTAGAATTTATTGTTTGCAAGATCTGGATTGAAAAAGTAGGTGAGTGTTCCTGCGATGAGTGCCATGATTGTGGGGTACCAGAAGATGTTGTAGGTCCAATTGAGCCAGATCGTAAGGAGTGCGATTTTTTTACCAAACGCCTCGCGTACCCAGACATAAAGACCGCCAGTCGTTGGCCAGGCGGTGCCTAGCTCTGCTGCTACAAGTGCACCTGGAATGAAGAAGAGAAGTGCAGCGAGAAGGTAGAAAAAGACAAGCGAAAAACCATAGGTGGCAGAGAAGGGGAGATTGCGGATGCTATCGACAGCGATGACGTTGATCATCACAACTTGGAAAAATCCAAGAACCTTTTTTCGCGCGTTCATAAACATATCTTCTATACCAATGCCATTTAATATACCCAAACAATCGGAAAAGTTGGGAATTTGACAAGGAGGCTCCTCAGATTTTTCAGCTTTGGCGAGTGGCATTGTTGATAGACAAGGCACGAGGAGCAGATGAAAAATCTGAGGTAAAGCCGACGCAGTCAAAGCCCAAGTTTTCAGGTTGTTTGGGTATATCATGATATGAAGGATAAATTAATGATGTGATGATGAAAAATAAATGGAAAATTGTAGCGAACTATTTTTCTATCATTCTATCGTTATTTATCCTTTATATCATGTTTTTTTGCCCGCTCGTTTCATAGCGTTGAGTGTTCTTGCAATCGTTCATTACTCCTGTAGTGGCCTTTCGCAAGCAAGATGTGGATCATAGGATGTGTATGAGAAATAGGTGCAACACTTTTTACTCCACGATTGCCTCAATTTAAAGATTGGAATATAGAGAGAGGAATGCGCGATGCGATGATGACCGAAATACAAAAGCCTGAGGGGAATTTTCATCTTGGGCACGACCCGCACAAGGTGCTCGGGTTACACTCTATTGACGATAGGAGCAAAGTTGTCCGCCTTCTCAGACCAGGCGCAGCCTCCGTACATTTGGAAATTTTTGGAAATATTGTTGAAGCAAAAAAAATGGGCGAGGGGGTTTTCGAATATCGCGTTCCTGGACATACCACCTGTTTGGACTATCAGGTCTATCATCGCAGTGGGCTTCTTGCTTATGACCCCTACTCTTTTATTCCTACGTTCGGCGAAGTCGATGCTTATCTTTTCAACAAGGGTGTGCATTACCAGCTCTATGAGGCGCTTGGTGCGCGACTGGCTGTTCATCAGGGCGTCGCTGGAACAAAATTTGCTGTATGGGCGCCATCGGCAGAAAGTGTTGCCCTCCTTGCAGATTTTAACCATTGGGACGGACGCCTCAATCCGATGCGGAGCATGGGATCATCAGGAGTCTGGGAGCTGTTTGTCCCTGGAATTCAAGAGGGAGAAAAATACAAGTTTGAAATTCGTACGAGAGAAGGGAAGCTGCTCATCAAAAGCGATCCCTTTGCCCTCATGCAAGAATTGCGGCCAAAAACCGCTTCCATGGTCTTCAATCTCCACCGCTATGAGTGGGGCGATCACGACTGGATGAGGGCCCGGGAAAGGGAGACAGCGCAGGTCGGTCCTATGAATATCTATGAAGTTCACCTCGGTTCATGGAAACGCAAAGATGGCCACTTTTTAAACTATAGAGAGATCGCACATGAACTTGCGGCCTATTGCAACGAGATGGGTTTTTCTCACATTGAGCTAATGCCTATTGCAGAGCATCCGCTTGATGAGTCGTGGGGCTATCAGGTCACCGGGTTCTTTGCAGTGACGAGCCGGTATGGAACACCTGCCGATTTTCAATATTTTGTCGATCATATGCATCGCTCAGGAATTGGTGTTTTCATCGATTGGGTGCCAGCCCACTTTCCCACAGATGATCACTCGCTTGCGCAGTTTGATGGGACTTCCCTTTTTGAACATGCTGACCCCAGAAAAGGGTTTCACCCCCACTGGTATACGGCAATCTTCAACTACGGCCGTTTCGAGGTGAACAACTTCCTCATTGCAAATGCTCTTTTCTGGTTAAAGGAGATGCATATCGACGGTCTTCGTGTAGATGCTGTTGCTTCTATGCTCTACCTCGACTATGGCCGTAAGGAAGGGGAGTGGATTCCCAATGAACACGGCGGAAGAGAAAATTTAGAGGCGATCGAATTTTTAAAACATCTCAACTCGGTGATACATGAGAGACACCCAGGAGTGCAGATCATTGCAGAAGAGTCGACAGCGTTTACAGGAATCACTCATTCGCTTCAGTGGGGCGGACTAGGATTTGATCTAAAATGGAACATGGGGTGGATGAACGACACCTTGCGCTACTTCCACAAAGACCCTCTTTTTCGACACTATCATCACAATGAACTCACATTTGGCCTCATCTATGCTTTTTCTGAAAAGTTTGTGCTTGTCTTGTCTCACGACGAGGTGGTGCACGGTAAAGGCAGTTTGATCACGAAGATGCCCGGAGATGATTGGCAAAAATTTGCAAACGTGCGCCTGCTTTACAGTTACATGATCACGCAGCCGGGAAAAAAATTGCTGTTTATGGGAGGGGAGATCGGACAGTGGAACGAGTGGAATTGTAAGAACGAGCTTCACTGGTACCTTCTGCAATATGATCGACATCACGCCTTGCAGCGCTGCATCAAGGAGCTCAACCATTTTTATCGTGCAAACGCTGCTTTATGGGAGCACGACTTTGATGGACGCGGTTTTGAGTGGATCGATTTTTTCGATCGCAAAAATTCGGTGCTCAGCTATCTCCGCAAAGGAAAAGGGGTTTATCTTGCCTGCGTACACAATTTCATTCCCAATTACTTCTCAGAATATATAGTCCGTCTTCCCAATACAAAAACGGTAAAAGAGGTGTTCAATACCGATAGAGAAGAATATGGTGGATCAGGCAAAATCAACACTCAAGTCTCGATTGTCCGCGGGGAGAAGGAAAGGCCAGTAGGGTTTTCTATCCAACTTGCACCGCTTGCGACAATGATTTTTGAGGTGGAATTTGAGCCAATCTAAGCAAGAGTATGAAAAGCTGATCGAAGAGATTAGAAAGCACGATCGCCTCTATTTCGTCGAAGCAAGACCCGAAATTAGCGACCACGCCTACGATCTTCTTCTCAAAAAACTCGAAGAAATTGAGAAGCTGCATCCCGAATGGATCACTCCCTCATCACCTTCCCAGCGCATCTCCCCCGCACTCACTGATGGGTTTAAGCAAGTTGAGCATACGATCCCCATGCTCTCTCTTGCCAACACCTATTCAAAAGAAGAGCTCGGTGATTTTATCAAGCGCGTTCATAAACTGTTAGAGGGAAGAGAGGTCACGTTTTTCTCTGAATTGAAAATGGATGGTGTCGCGGTTTCCGTACGTTATGAGAAAGGGCTTTTTGTTCGTGCGCTCACGCGCGGTGACGGAAGAAAAGGAGACGATATCACCCAAAACATGAAGACCATCCGCTCTATTCCTTTGAAGCTTTTTGGATCGGAGATTCCGGAGATTTTGGAAGTGCGAGGCGAGGTGTTCATGCCCATCCGGGTCTTTGAAATGCTCAATTACGCCATCAAGAATCCCGACGAAAAGTGGGCAAATCCACGCAATGCAGCTGCTGGCTCCTTAAAACTACTGGATCCGCAGGAGGTAGCACAAAGAAAGCTCTCTGCGGTATTTTACGGGGTCGCTGAAGAATCTACACACACCATAGAAACTCAAGCCGAAGTGGCCCCCTATTTAGAAAAACTTGGCCTCCCTGTTTTTGACAGAGAAGAGCGGAAACTCTGCAACAGTTTAGAGGAAATTTTAGCCTTTGCGGATAAGATTGAAACAGCGCGTCACTCGCTTGCATTTCAAATTGATGGCGTCGTCATCAAAGTCAATGAATTTCGCTATTACGATCTGCTCGGGATGACAGGCAAATCACCGCGTTTTGCTGTCGCCTATAAGTTTGCTGCAGAAAAGGCTGAGACAAAAATTTGCGCAATCACAGTCCAGGTGGGAAGAACTGGAGTGCTTACGCCCGTTGCAGAATTGCAACCCGTTTTTCTTGCGGGAAGCACAATTTCGCGAGCAACGCTTCACAACCAGGAAGAGGTTGAGCGCAAAGACATTCGAATAGGGGATTCAGTTGTGATCGAGAAGGGGGGAGATGTGATCCCTAAGGTCGTGGAGGTGGTATTCACAAAACGTCCACCCGGAACCCACCCATGGAAAATGCCCAATAGGTGTCCTGCATGTGGGACCGAGGTCGCTTACGTTCCTGGAGAGGTTGCCGTACGCTGTCCTAACAAAATGTGCGGTGAGCAGCGTGTGAGGCGCCTTGCGCATTTTGTCGGAAGAAATGCGATGGATATCGAGCACATGGGAATCAGGGTGGTCGAACAGCTCGTGGAAA
>JBIOJU010000100.1:0-5105 GCA_044451165.1 Chlamydiales bacterium
AAAAATAAATAATTAAATTCCCCCCATATTTTTTATAAAATTTTAAAAACGAACCTCTCAAAAAAAAAACAAACGACTGGATAGGCGAGTTGAATAAAGCAGTGATGGCACTCATGCTGGCTGCAAATGGAAGAAACATGGGGTGTGACAGTCGGAAAAATTGCCTCTCTTATTTTAAAGACTTTTTCTCGTTTATGCGCGCTGCATTGCGCACGAAGAGTTATGAGGATGCGGTTACGAGTCAGGAGTTATCTAACACGTTTATAGGAGTCGTGATCAGCTTGACGCATCGGCTCATCGCGGGTCTTTTCTTACATACATCGCACCGCAAAGAGATGATAGGTTTTCTAAGCGCTCTCATCGAACAATCTTCTGCTCGGCGTCTTGAAGAAGGGCTGATGTGGGAGGAGATAGTCGAGATCGATCGAGCTCTCCGAGGCTTGATTAAACACTATCCAAATGGGCCTCTCATGAAGACCCTCGACACTTTTCGCGAAGATGAGGTGAAGTGGGGATTTGATCCCTTCGAACAGGAGAATTTTCCAAGCCAGCTCTACACATTTGTAGCAGATGAGCTCCATGTGAGTGTACTTCGAATTCCTGCTCCCATTCATCAAGAGGTGATTAATCGAGTAGAGGTGGTAGAAGAGTTTCAAGCCTTTTTACGCGCTCTTCAGCATGAGATGCAGGGGCAGCACCATCTCATGTTTAACCTGCAAGAGCGTACATCGTGGAAAGAGTATGCTCGTTGTACTGCTTTAGAGGAACTACAGAAAGAAGCAGAATTTTCCAATGCCTTGACGGTTGTAACGTTCAATAAAAATGGTGACTTCTATTTTCAAAAAGGGGTCTACCAATATCTGGATGAGGCAGATGTTTTTATTTCCACTTTTCTACAACAGATCGATGGTCAGGAGGGATGTGGCTTCTATTTTCCTCCCTCGCTTTCTTTCAATGAGCTTAAGAGTTTTGCAAAAGATGCACTAGGGCTCATTCATCAGCAGTTTTTTTCGGCAAAAGCTCTACTTTCAAGAAAAGAACGGCTCGATTTTATCGAGATCTTCACTCAATTCTTTTTCTTGAAGATCATCATGATGGTGAAACCAGATTCAATTAGCTTTACCTGCAAAGACGCGATCGATACGGGAGAGGCACAAGCTGCTGCATTTTTTTCATTCCTTCGGATGATGGGAAATACTGCTCCATGGAGTCGCGAGGAGAGAGAGTTTCTCTTTTGGATGCTCCACGCTCCCGCCCTCCTGCTGCGAGAAAGACTCATGGATCCGATAAGATTTGCCCGCTTCACAAGTGCGCTTACACACCTCGATCAAGCGCTTGTCCGGGGTCGCCCGGCCATCATCGAAGCAACACGGCGCCTTCTCCCTAGCCCAAGTGCGGCACTACCGCGCATAGCAGCCTAGAACAAGCGATGAACGATGAATGATGAGTGCTGAACGGAAGAAAGACATCCGGAAATGGGAACGCAATCGGTAACGTTCACGACTTAAAGCCCCATCTTTCGCTCTTTAGTTCATCACTCATCACTCATAGTTCATCACTTCTTCTCTTCAGTTGAGGGAGAGATCTTCGGGGATCATGGACATGGTGGCGTATTTGCCTCCCATCTCTCGTAGAACGGTCTGCCACATCTTGTGGTCTTGCGTCTCGAATACTAGGCGAGCAGTTGCTGGATGTAGAAACCATGCCCCGCTCATAAATTCACGTTCTAAATTGCCAGGTCCCCACCCAGCATAGCCAAAGCAGAGTCGAACAAAAGGGCCTTCTGGATCGCTGACTGCCTCCTGCAAAAACTGGAGATCTCCTCCTAAATAGACGCCAGGGCAGACCGCTAAAGTTTGATCGGGAATTTTATTAGAGGAGTGCAGCAGCATCATCTGGTTGGGCTGCATGGGTCCACCATTATTTATCTGGACGCGCGGATTTGCCATCTGCTTGAGGTTCAGAATATCTTCTGGAAGCTCTCCGTCAAGAGGTTTATTAATCATGAGTGCGAACGAGCCGGCAGGACTATGTTCGCACAGAAGAAGAACTGCGCGAAAATAGACGCCAGCATCAAGTTCTGGACTGGCGATGAGTAGGGTTCCCTTTGCAAGATTGGCGTAAGGAGGAGAATCCATTACTATTCATTCTCCTGCGCTTCAACGAGCTGTTGATTGTAGAGCCTTAAATTTTCTGAGAGGGCATCTGCTTTGCGCAAGAGATCTGCAAAATCCTTCTTGAAGAGGTCATCGTTCAAAATTTTCTCTCTCTCAGGCGCCTTTTCAGCACGGTTGAGAAGCATCGAGATTCTCGACATAGAGGTGTTAACTTTGCAAACCTCATTTTCAAAATAGCTTTTAAAGCTATCAGGAGTTTTTAGAGCATTGAGAAGATCGATCTGCTGTGCATGCGTGCGCTGCCAACTTTTGTTGAGGTGGAAAAGAACACCATAACTATTGATGTCATTCATCAGATTATCCACCTTACTCATGATCGCAGTAAAACGCAGGTAGAGGTCGTCAAACTTGACTAGTCGTCCGATGGTTCCCTTCCCATCGGCAATGTCCTGGGTGATCAGTTCAACAGATCGACTCGCCTTTTTAATGTGTTTTGCAGTTACAGCGATGTCTGTAAAGACGCCTTCTCTATCTAAATTGCAGACAATATCACGGATTGAGGCGGTGACGCCTGCAAGATTGGTGGCGGTCTGTTTAATCTCCTGGATCACGCCGCTGTCCACGACCTCACCGACGGCAATATCGATGGTATGCATCGCATTTCCAAAGTTCTGTACGGCACACGCGACCGTGTCGCCATTCTGTTTAATCCATTTTGTGGTCTCGTCGAGAGTCTCTTCCATTTTGCCGGCGACGTTGGAGAGTTCGATGAAGGCATTTTCGATCGGATCAATGGAACTTGCATACATCGGTTGATGTGAGATGACGCGGGGAGTGATGCCTTTGGGAGGACAGCGTGGGTTGATGGCGATCGACTTTTCTCCCAACAGACCAGAAGTTTGTAATGAGATCTCGTCCGTGTTATAGACAACAACGCTGGAATCGACTTTGAGTTCAAGCTGATAAAAGTAGTAGCGTCCCATCGTGTCAACGGGCTGTGCGCGCGGATCCGGGATCTGCGAAATGAACTTCACCTGGCCTACAGGCTTTCCAGCATATGTGACGCGTGTTCCTATGTTGATTTTGTTGATGTTTGAGAAGCGAACATAGAGAGTTTTTTTCTCATCGCCTATCGAGGGTTTTAAAAACATCACAATTCCCACGAGAAGAGTGCAGGCAGCAATGATGAAAATGCCAATCAGCAAATTCTTAACCGGTTCACCCATGAAGCTGTTCCTCTCTAAATTTTCGGGGGTTTTGTGAAATTGTCTTCCTTAAGAACTCTATAATCGGATCGTCGATTTTCATAAAGGTGTCAGGATCTCCGTCATGTAAAATTTTACCCTCTTCGATGAGAGCGAGCCTGTCGCCCACATAAAGAGCAGAGAGAATATCGTGCGTTACGACGATACTAGTTGCCTTAAGCTCTTCCTGCGTTTTAACAATCAGCGCATTAATTTGCATAGCTGTAATAGGATCAAGCCCGGTTGTAGGTTCATCATAAAGCAGTATCGAGGGTCGATAGACGATTAATCTTGCGAGCGCTGCCCGTTTGCGCATCCCTCCAGAGAGTTCCGAGGGCATTTTGGTTTGTGTGCCCTGGAGTCCGACCATCTCCAGTGCATGATCGACCTTCTCTGCAATTTCTTTTTTGCTGTATTTTGCTCCAGTTTCCAGATTGCCATGTTGGTTCAGATGAAAAGCGGTATTTTCGGCGACATTCATCGAATCAAAAAGAGCAGATCCCTGAAACAGCATTCCCATATGCTGCACAGCTTTATAGAGGTCGGGGCCGGAAAGATCTGAGATTTTTACATCATCAACTTCAACCGTTCCACTATCAGGTTTTGTGATACCGATGACGTGTTTTAGAAGAACGCTTTTCCCAACACCTGATCTGCCAAGCACAACGAGAGTCTCACCTGTCTGAATTTCTAGGTTGAGACCGGCGAGAACCTGCAGCTTACCATACTTTTTCCAGAGGTCTTTGATAAAGATCATCCAACCACCCTTGTGATCTTATCATGAAAGACGTTGAGCGACACGGTGAGGAAAAAATTGGTAAGAAGAATGCAGCAGTAGGTGATCACGACAGAACTAGTGGTAGATTTGCCCACACCCTCTGCTCCGCCACTTGTCGTCATCCCTTTGTAACAGGAAACTGTCATAATGAGGACACCAAAAATAAAAGCTTTTACGACGCCCGTTGTAAGATCAAACATGGTAATGTGCATGGGCATCGGATCGAAATAACTGGTTGGCGCCATTTTAAAAAAATAGACAGAGATTAGATATCCGCCCCAGATACCCATCCCAATGCTAAAAATAGTGAGGATGGGCATCATAAAAGTCCCGGCCATGAGACGAGGGGCAACTAAGTAGCGATTGGGATTAACAGCCATTGTTTTTAAAGCATCGATCTGTTCTGTGACCTGCATTGTGCCGAGTTCTGCACACATTGCAGCGCCCACTCGCCCTGTCACCATGAACGCAGTTAACACAGGTCCAAGTTCCGTCATCATCGCCTTTGCAACCATGAGACCAGTCACACTTGAAAGCCCTTTGTCCGATAGCTGATAAAACGATTGGGCAGCCAGCACAAGCCCTGTAGAAAAGCCTGTAATTGCCACGACTGGGAGGGACGCTACGCCGATATCATACAGTTGCTTAAGGATTAGATATGGGGACGGCGGGCGTCTAAAAATTGTTGCAATTGCAGCGGAAATGAGAGAGGCGTACTCGCCAGTCGCTATAAAAAAGCGGAACCCTTTTAAAAGCTTTTGGATGAAATGATGGTTGTGATTGTTGTCCGCCTGCGGCGTTACGCTCATGAGAGGTTCTCCCAAAAAGCGGATTGTAGTGATCGAGGCTATTCAGGTAAAGGATGAAGGATAAAGGCTAAAAGAAGAGAAGGGGATCGGGCGCGCACGCGGGCACGGGCGCGGGCACGAAAAAGAGAGGGAAAGAATACGCGGGATGGTATAAGGC
>JBIOJU010000101.1:0-5094 GCA_044451165.1 Chlamydiales bacterium
AAACAAACAGAAGAAGGAGACCGAGCATGCAAGAGCAAATCCCGCAACGGGCAGCGCGTTTAGGGCTGTGGCAAGAATTGTAATCGATGCGGAGGAGAGGGTCCAAAAAAGGGGGCTCTGAATCACGCGCAGAGCGACTTTTTGCACACCATCCCAGCTGTTAGGCTGGCTGGTGACTGCGACGGGTGGAAGAGTTGTGCTTACTGGATCTACTCCTTGCATATCAGCTCCAAATGGTTGGTTTTGGCAGGAGATTTTAATAGAATCTTTACAAATAGACAAGCGTCAAAAAAAATATGTATTATCGGTCACGGTCTCTGTCTCATAAATTTTTATTGCGTGGGTGGGTTATTGACAGGAACCCTTTATCTCTCTATATTTTATTTCAATTGTCCCTCCTCTTTTCCAGGAGAATTTTTCGCGGATTAAATTCATGAAGAAATACGTTTTGTCAGTACGAGATTTGCGGAAAATATACCCGGGCAAAAAGTCGAGCTTTGTTGCGGTCGACGGAGTCTCCTTTGATCTGGAAAAAGGAGAGATTTTGGGGCTTTTGGGCCCTAATGGCGCTGGGAAGACGACGACGATCCAGATGCTTCTTTCGACGCTCAAACCCTCATCCGGTTCGATCGTCTATTTTGGAAAAGATTTTTTTAAACATAGATCAGAGATTCTTGAACATGTTGTTTTTGCAAGCACCTATGTGAGTCTCCCATGGATGCTCACGGTTGAGCAGAACCTCAATGTTTTTGGAAAACTGTATGGCATCTCTTTTCGAGAGATAGCAAATCGTACGGATGCGCTTCTTTCTACTTTTGGGATTCTCGATAAAAAGAAAAGCCTCGTCTCGCAACTCTCTGCGGGACAGGTGACCCGCCTGATGCTCGTGAAAGCTTTCATGGTGCGCCCAAAGATTGTGCTGCTCGATGAGCCGACCGCTTCGCTTGATCCCGATATTGCAGATGAGGTGTGCCAATTTGTTCTTGAGCAGAGAGATCAGCACGACACATCCATTCTTTATACTTCGCATAACATGGCAGAAGTTGCAGAAGTCTGCGATAGAGTTCTCTTTTTGCAAAATGGCCGTATCATCGCAGATGATCTACCGGATAATTTGGCGCGTAGCGTATCTACCTCTACACTGCAGCTACTTGTCGGCGATGGGATGAAGCGTACCATTAGCATCGCAGAAAAATTACGTCTTCCTTATGTCGTTGAGCATCGGAGCATCGAAATGAAACTCGACGAGGCGCAGATCGCAAAACTTCTCACGGCACTTGCAGAAGCAAAGGTCTCCTATACACATATCAATATCGTTCAACCCACTCTTGAAGACTACTTTCTCAAGGTGGTTGAAAATTCACGCAAAGAACGGGAGAAGAAATCATGAGCATGCGGCGTATCTGGGCGGTCTTCTTACGCTACTTTTACCTCTTTGCTAAACTCGATCATATTGCCGATCTCTTCTACTGGCCCGCTCTCGAAATTCTTCTCTGGGGGATCACGAGTGTCTGGATCCAGCAGCAACAGCAGGCAATTCCGCACATTGCCATGGCCGTCCTAACAGGCCTTGTTTTTTGGCAGATTGTCTGGCGCGGGAATTATGAGGTCACGGTCAATCTTCTTGAAGAGTTTTGGAGTCGCAATCTTGTGAATCTCTTCTCAACGCCTTTAAAACTCGGCGAATGGATCACTTCAATCATGCTTATCGGCCTCGTAAAAATTACCGTCAGCATGCTTTTTGGCGCACTTCTTGTCTGGCTCCTATACACGCTGAATGTCTTTTCACTCGGTTGGGCCTTTCTTCCATTTCTTGCATCGCTGACTCTTTCCGGGTGGTTCATGGGGTTTTTTAGCGCCGCGATCATCGTCTACTATGGTAAACGTGTACAAATGCTCGCGTGGATGATGGCCTATATTTTTGCTCCATTCAGCGCGATCTATTATCCTCTAGAGGCGCTACCTGATTGGGCGAGGGTCATTGCAAAAGCGCTTCCCACGACCTACGTTTTTGAGGGGATGCGCATGGTTCTTAATCAGCAGGTCTTTCCCACAGCTGATTTTCTCATCAGCATCGGGCTGAATCTTGTCTTTCTCGTGGGCGCCATGCTCTTCTTTAAGTTCATGTTTGAAAAGAGCCGCGACAAGGGCCTAGCTCGCCTAGAGTAAAGAAAGGATGAAGGATAAAGGCTGAAGGATGAAATAAGAGAAAGAACTCTTTGTTTCTTTCCCCATTTTAGCCTTTATCCTTTAGCCTTCAGCCTTTTCTCGGTGGTGGGATTTTTCTTTCTTTTATCAGGAGTGTATTGTTAATGAGACGAGGGCGATTGCGGTTACTAGTAGGGTGAGAAAGAGGAGTGCACCGTGCGCAAGTGTAATGTGCAGACCGCAAAGGGCTGTGAAGAGTGTGCCGACTGTCAGGGAGGTAAAAAATGCAAGACCCCAACGCGCAATTTTTGCCATTAGTGTGTTGCCTAAACCCGCAGCATACTGGTCAAAAAATTCGGTGATGGGAAGCACCGGCGCTCCCATGAAAGCTCCAGCAATCGGATTGGTGATACCCGTGAATAGACAAATTGCCGCACCTACCGTCGCTCCGATGATATAGGGCTGAGGAGTGCAGAAGATACGCTGACTATTCTCAAGCAAAGTTCTTGAGGTTGGTCCTGAAGAAGGGATTACAGGGCTAAGCGTCGTTGTCATAAATTCTCCTTATTTTTAAAGTTTTATTGGGTTGGAAGCGCCGTCGCCCCAAACCCACAACACGTACGATCCATGTATGCTCTTTGCGACATCTAAAGCACCCTTATTCGGCAAGAAGGAAGATGAGTGCAAACCCAGCTGTAATGGAGCAGTCAACAGCAGCAACTGCACCGATGGTCATTGTATAACCTAGCAGTATGGGGAGAAGCACGCTTGCACAAATTGCAGCAAAGGCACTGAGTGCATATCGCATCACACGAGCAGCTGTATTAGATTGACAAAGGCGGTTTGGTAAAACGGTGTTCCTTAGTAAAGCCATTGAGAGTTTATACACAGGCAGAACAGCTGCGCCGGCGAGCGCTCCTGCTCCCATAGAACCTACTCGTAGAGCTCCTGTAGCTACTGCACCTACTCCTGCACAAGCTGCAGTTATTGCGCCACCCAAACAAAAATTTTCAGCAACAGTCATAAATCCTCCCTCAAATGCTTTAAAAGAAGAAGGAGTTTAACAGATTATCAAGAAATGCAGAACAGTTAAAAAAATCTCTTAAAGAAGAAAAATTTTAATGTTATAGGATCCGCGTGCCGGCTTGTGTGAGAGCTTTGAAAATCGCAAGGAGAATTAAGGTTGCTTCCATCGGATAGATGACTTCCGCAGCAAAGGTGATGCCCACTAGGGGTGTGGATGCCATTGCGACCATCCCTCCTACAGTAACACATAAAAACCCACGTATAATACGCGAAAGTAGGGAGCTGCTGAGGTTGTCGCCGATGAGTTGATTGGTCAGGATCGAGACAGCGCAAAACACGCCGCCGTAAACAAACCCCCCAAGTACGATCAGCGGGGTCACGCGCGAGGCGAGCGGGGCAACAACTCCACCAATCACTCCACCCACAACAAAAGCAGGGAGAGGATCATTGTGCCCTAAAATATCTCCCGGCGCTCGGATTCGTACTGTCATAAAATTTCCCTTTTATGATCTTATCAGCATAATGCCCAACGCATTCCCGCAGCGCCAGCTATAATTGTAAGGTCAAGAGTGGCTACTTCAATAAATGTGATCGAGAAATTGAAAAGTGCCAAGGGGGCGAAGCCTACGGCAATACCTGCGATGATACCAAGCACTAGACACATTGCTTTACGACACGAGTCTTCAGTCGGGAACTGGGTTACGATAGCCCCCGCTGTCAAAATAGCAACAGGGAACAATGTGCCACCGCATACAATTCCCGCAGCGACTGGGATTGAGTAGAGTGGAGCCATGCCGCCACCCATGATGGCACTACACACAGTGCCCACACCTACGATGCATAAAGTCTGATTTGGCTGCTCTGTCGATACTGCTCTTCCTGACATAACACTCCAATAAAAAATTAAGAAAGCATGAAGATTTTAGCAGTTTGTGCTGAAATATTGAACAGTTAAAAAATCTTTACTGACAAATGATTAATTGGTTAGCAGTGCTAGGACTAGCGCGGTGGTAGCGGTTGCTTCGATAAGAAGCTCACACGCCATTGCGAGTGTCACGACATAACCTCCAAGTGCAGATGCAGCCATGCCCGCGGCAATGCCTACGAAAAAAGCTAAGGCAACCCGTACGATCTGGCGGATCTCTGATTCATTTTCGGCCTTTAAAAGGATGAGTGTGACATATCCTACACCACCAAAAGAGGTTCCAAAAAGAGAGGCCCCGATAAAGGGGATTTCGGACCAGATGAGGGAAGCGCAGCCAGTCACAAGTCCGCTGGCTCCGGCTAAAATTCCAACTTCTGCAGGTTTTGGTAGAGCTGTCGACATCCTTTTTTCTCCTAATTGATATGGATTCGGTTGGGTTGACGAGGCTAGTGATCAGACGAGGCGCTCATATGCCGCAAGGCGCAGGCAAAAAGTGCGTTAATAGTTGCTGTCGTCAAAATCATGCTTGCTGTGAGAAAGAGGCCAGAGGAAAAGGTGAGGCTGTATCCACACAAGGTGGTTGCGGCTGTTGCTACGGCAATACTCGCGAGAAATAAGAGGGCGTAATAGATTGTTTTTAAGCAAGTAGAGTTTGGGATAAATGGCTGTGTGACAAATGCGAGGCCGCTAAAGGTTGCCCCTGCAAAGCCCCCAAACACCCCTCCAGCAAAGGGAGGAAATGTCATGAATGTGGTTGCCGAGAGGTAACCAAACAGCATGTTTCCTGCGACTGTTGTGATTGCCTCAGAATATAAAGAATGTCTTGTTCCCAATACAGGAGCTGCCATAAGTGAGAAGAATTTTATTGTGAACGCACAATTAAATCAATAAAACTAATATTTTTATTACTGAATTGAAGGCTGAGAGAGGGATCGGGCACGCACGCGGGCACGGGCATCGGCACGATAGAAAGAGGGATGGGATTTCTGCATCCC
>JBIOJU010000102.1:0-5084 GCA_044451165.1 Chlamydiales bacterium
ATTTATTACGTTGAGAGTCGGATAGGAAGTTTTAAAAGAAAATAAACGAAAAACTGTATACCATGTGCTGACACAGAGTGTATACCATGTCTTGAGACTATACACACGCACGCGGGCACGGGCACAGGCTCGAAAAAGAGAGGGAAAGACGGGTCTTCTTTCTTTCGTGCCCGAGCCCGTGCCCGCGTGCGTGCCCGATCCTCTTTTTCTTGTCAGGACTAGTGAGCTAAAGATTTGAAGCGCTTCATCACTTGCGGGACTGAGATCCAGCGCTTCCAGTGGCGGTCACGCCACCTGAGGAGCTTCAGGTTGGGGACGAGAGGTGAGGGGAAGATGACTTCGCCGTGTGTCCAAGCCGGTCTCCAAAATTTTGCAGAATAGATATTTCGGCAGATGGTCAGAGTCGGAACGCCAAGACACGACGCAAGATGGCCGATGCCCGAGTCGTTGCCAATCATGTATCCCGATTCATAGATAAAATGGGCGAGGTCATTCAACGAAGAAAAAGCAGGAGCATCGATATGAAACTCTTTCCAAGCCTCTTTTTCCTGCTGCGTGAGAATAAACTTGGGTTCATACCCGCCTTTTACCAAAAGCGATGACAGTTCAACAAACTTCTCCTTGGGCCAATTTTTTCCATCCCGCGAACTCATGGGGTGGAGAATCACTCTTTCGGGGTGAGCGCGCGCTATAGCAGCAGAGGGCGGCTGGATCCCATTTTCCAAAGAGGTCTTCTTTAGCTTCAGAACATCTTTGCAGTAGTGAAAGAGATTTTCAGCAAATGGATAGTTCCCATCAAAACGGCCGTTCTCCCAGTAGGGATAGTCGCGGTTGGGTGTTGCAATCGGGTTAAGAACAGTGAGCTTTTCTGGGCACCTCTCTTCGCAATATTTTAAGATCGCAAGCATCCCAGGAGACTTTTCATAAAAGAGAAAAATTTTCTCAAATTCGTCAAATGTGGCAGCGATCTTTTCTTCTGCCGGAAAAGAAGCAATTGGAAGATGAGGAAACCAGGATTGCAAACCGGATAAAAAAGGATGAAAAGTGACTGGCTGCCAACCATTTAAGTATAAATTTTGCGAGAGGATAAGCGAAATCAACCCATCCCCTAATCCCATACAACTCAAGACAGCTGTCTTCATAATTTCCTTGCTTCTAAGACGTTGCCGAATTATGGGGTTAATATACAGATGCATAATTTAATGCTCAAACAAATACCCCAACTCAACATCAAACAAAATCAGCAACTGCTGCTTTCAGTAGCTATGCAGCAGGCTTTTCATGTGCTGCAGATGCCGATTTTGGAACTTGAAGAATGGCTAAAAAATGAGATCGAACAGAACCCTGCCATCGAATATTTAGAGGAAAACGAAGAGGAAGAAGAAGCCGCTTTTTCATCTGAAGAAAAAGAGATCGATTTTGAAAAGAGCGGGTTTGAAGTCCTGAAGAGCCTGGACGAGGGTTTTGAAGACGCTGTGTTTGGCAACGAAAAGTTGGAAGAGCCAGGAATTGCCCAAGAACACTCTCTTTTCGAGCATCTCATGCAACAGGCTAAGCTCTCTCTTTCCCACGAGGAGCTTCCTCTTGCAGAACAGCTGATCGGCAACCTCGATGAGCAGGGCTTCTTGCGACTCCCTCTTGCCTCCTTTTTCGACGAGGACAAGAGGGACGCTGCACAAAGGGTCCTCGAAAAAGTGCAGGAGTTTGACCCACCAGGAATTGCGGCATTCAATCTTCAACACTCGCTCCTTTTACAACTGCATCTCAAAGGAAAAGGCGAGTCTCTTGCCTTCCAGATTATCCGCGAGCACTTTGACGACCTTATCCATCAGCGCGCTCTCCAACTGCAAAAAAAGTTGAACTGTAGCCGCGACGCGATCGATCGAGCAATTTATCAAGAAATAGGCTCTTTGAACCTCTATCCTGCTGCACGTTTTAATGTTGAACCGACGCAGCCGGTACTACCCGATCTCATTTTGGAAAAAGAGGAAGAGGGATGGCGCATTGAGGTAAACGAAGCAGCTCTTCCCCACTTCCGCATCGATCCGATCTTTCATAGCACGGGAAACAGTCCGCAAGAACAGACCTTTTTTAGGAAGCATGTGGCGGCTGCAAAATGGCTTGAAAGAATCCTCGAGCGAAGACGCAAAATGCTCCGTGATACTGGAAACTTTCTGGTCAAAAACCAGGAGGCTTTTTTAACAGGCGCTTCGAAAGCCCCCTCACCTCTCACCATGCAAGAGCTTGCTCAGACTCTTGGCGTGCATCCCACAACCATTGTCCGAGCTGTCGCACACAAATTTGTGCTATCGCCCATCGGCATGCTTCCTCTCAGAAGTTTTTTTTCGCAGACCTCTTTCACAGCAGGTGATACGGAGATCTCTTCAGGTCAAGCAAAAGAAGTGCTGCGCGAGCTCATTGCCAAAGAGGATAAAAAGACGCCTCTTTCAGACCAAGCCCTCTCACGCAAAATGCAGCATATGGGCGTCTCTATGGCAAGGCGAACAGTTGCGAAATATAGACGGGCGCTGAAAATTGCGACGGCCTCCGCGCGAAGAGATCTGCTCGAGAAACAATGAGAGCATCCCGAGTGGTATTAACTATGCCAGTGTTGGGCCACAACTCCGTTTGAAAAGGGCAGACGTTCGCGGCGCATGTTCAAAAGTGCTGCTTTTTTCACTGGAAACTCGTTTTTAAATTGCGCAAGCGAAGCAGTCATTTCAGAAGAGGGAGAAGAGGTGAACTTGATCTCGTAGGCGTCGAAGTGATCTCCATGATCGATCACGAGGTCGACTTCAAGTCCTGCAGCTGTCCGATAAAAATAGGATGGGGCTCGTTCTCCCCTTTCTGCGAACTCTTTGACCTTTTCCATGACAATCATGTTTTCAAAAATATGCCCGCCAAAAGGGGAATGAACGAGCTGCTCGGGAGATTCGATCCGCAGAAGATAACATAGCAGACCAGTATCAACGAAAAAGAGTTTTGGTGTTTTGACAACGCGCTTTGTTAAATTGCGCGCGTATGGCTCTAGAAGATAGATAATGGAGGTCGCTTGCAAAAGCGTGAGCCAATCTTTTGCTGTTGTTTGTGAGATGCCGCACTCTTTTCCAATTTCATTCAAGTTAAGGAGTTGGCCCGCCCGCGCCGCGAGCAGGACAAGAAAGCGTTGGAATTGGCCTAAATCGTGAATATTGCGCATCGAACGAAGATCCCGTTCGATGTAAGTTGAAAGATATGCGCTATGCCAAAACTTTGGATTTAGATCTGGCTGCACTTGGAATTCTGGGTAGAATCCCTTGAGCATTTGCCCGATCATCTTCATCTCATCATATGGATCTGCATGAGGAATCTCTCTCCAACTTAGAGGATAGAGTTGAAATATTGCGATTCTTCCCGCCAAAGACTCTGATACTCCCTTCATCAGGGGAAAGATCTGTGAACCTGTAAGAACATACTCCCCATAATTTTTTCGATGAGCATCGATATGCATTTTTAAATGAGGGAGTAGCGAGGGGAGATACTGAATCTCATCCAAGATCAGGGGCGGTTCATAAGTTTTTAAAAAGAGGACTGGATCCGACTCTGCAAGGTTTCGGACAAGGATGTCATCGAACGTGATATAATTATATTTCTTCAATGTATGTTGCAAAAGGGTGGATTTGCCAGCTTGCCGAGGGCCTGTAATGAGAACGACAGGAAACTGCTCTAAGGCTTCTTTTAAGGGATGCTCTAATTGACGATGAAAGTACATACCTTCATTATAAGACTCTGCGCATGCAATTTCAAGATATTATCTTGAAATTGCATGATGTGGTTATAAGCTGCTGATTTTTAGTTGTTTAAACAGAGTCCAATTTACAACAAGAGACACAGTCTAGCGGCGTTGTTGCATAAATCGGAAAAAATAAACACCGAGCGCATCGAGAACACCGAGATGAAGAGCAAATAATAGTGACGAGCGTGGTCGTTCTGTCATCCTGCAATTTCCCCCTTCTTCTGCTCGGTGCTCTCGGTGTGCTCGGTGTTGGTCTTCTATTCAGAGACGGTTGAAATAGGCGCCTGCTATCATCTGCCAGCGCAAAGAGGACTGTGCTTCTGCAAACGCTAAGATTTCGCTAGGCGAACTTCTCGCGAAGAGGGCGATCTCTTTGTCGGTGAGGCGCAGCATGAGAGCAAGCGGTTCTCGCACAATAAGAGCGAGATTTTTCTTGCAAAGGTTAAACGCTCTGTGTGCAAATCCTAGCCGCGCAAGCCCTATGCCCATAAAGGCAATAGCAAAAAGCGCAACGGCAGGAAAACCAGAAATGATTGCGATCATCGAGAGGGAAAGTAGCGCTAAAAAGAGGGTGCTTTCGCCGGAGGTGCGAAAAAAAGAGCCACAGTAGCGCTCTAAAGCTTTCTCGGAGGTGAGGTAGGCGAAATGCTCTTCGAAGCGGGGCTCGTAAAATTGAGCGCGCGCGGCATGGACAGCTTCATGCGCAAGAACATCTTTTCGCTTGTAAATTTTTAGAAGTGAGCCCTCTTGAAACCTAGGGTGGAGCTGGATTCTGGGAAGGGTCTCTAGCCAAGTGAGAGCTCCCTGCCAGAAGGGAAGATGCTTTTTACTGTAAAAGATCTCGACCCAATCTAGTGAAAAGTCAAAGAGCTGCGCAGTTTTGGCATGTGTCTCTTGCCAGGCATCATACGTTTTTGCACTCAACTCTACCCGCTCCCAAAACTCCTTGTCCGACTCTTGAGGGCCAGGGATCAGTCCGCGCCGATTGAGGGCGAGAAGCTCTTGTTTGGAGTGCGGCGACCTGGCGCCGCTTTTCTCCACCGCGGCTTGACGCGGTGAGGGGCTTTCGGAAAGAGGCACCACCAGATCGCTGTCCGTAAAAGCGGCGTCATGCCGCCGCGCCCCAAATTTAGCTTGTGACATTTTGTTTCCGTTTACGAAATAAAAAGAGTAGAACGCACAAGCCAATCAGGTTGAGCCCGCTCATCACGCCCACAATCAGAAAGAGCTTATTGGATTTTTTGGTGATGGTCATGAGTCTTTCACGCACCATCTTTTCAAACTTACTCTCCTCTTCAAACCATTTGCC
>JBIOJU010000103.1:0-5030 GCA_044451165.1 Chlamydiales bacterium
CTGGTCTCATAAGGTCGGCAATCAATCCCCATTCTTTATCAGAGAGATCCGACGGATATCTCTTGTCCATGTTCATGTAAACCTCCATCCAAAATGTCAGATGAACAGTCTACTAAATTTTTAGGTTTGTGGACAGACTCTAAGCGAGGATGATTGATTGATTAAAACTCCGACCTCTGCACTTGCAGATACGTCACTGATACACTGAGCTATACCATCTCTTATCCCGCCCCCCAGATCTCTCATTGATTCGAGCCAGCTTGCCATACAATCCCCTCTTTTTTCTTAGTTCTAAAAAACAAGACCTATATTATATTCATTTTCAGTTGCTTTTCGCGATCTGAAAGATTTTGTATGCAATTTTTAAGCCCTTGATTGTAAAAGGCTTAAGCTTTAAAATCGCATTTATATAACATTTCGCGAATTAATTCGCTTTTTGTTAGTATTTTTATGGGGGTGTAAAGGTTTCGACTTGGAAACAAAGTACTAGTGGCATGCGGAGGATATCGGTTGGCCTCCTTAAAAAACCGGTAAAAAAGAATTGATAAAGAAGAACATTCTTTTGAAATGGCTGCTTAAGACTTAACCGTCTTGAACGCTCGATACCCCAGTGCCTGACCAGGAGCGCTGGGAGTGTCGTCATCAACCCTGGTATGAAGCTCCGAAGTTCATCTCTTTTCGCAGGATGCTTCGAGACAAGAAGAGAGGCGCCAGCCCGTCGTGTCGTGTCCTTCAGCAGGGCAGGCGTACAAATAAGGGCGCTAAGCATGTAGACATTAGTAGGGAGTTTGCTAAGGACGAGAGTTCGATTCTCTCCACCTCCAATAAAGCCGGGTAAAACCCGGCTTTTTTTATTGGAGGTGAGCAAGCCAACAGTTTGGCTTGCGTGAGAGAATCGAGTTGAGGGCTGTTTTGCCTGGTGGCAAAACAGCCCGAGATCGCCGCCCGGGCAGCAAGCGCTCCCGAAGGGCGCTGCGTGAGGGGTTCTCTCCTCCTTAAAGGCAAAAATCAGAATGCAAAATGCAGAAGTGAAGAGAGGCCGGGAGAAATCTCTGTTTTTTTCTTTGGAAACCTTGGAGCATCAAAAGTTCTGAACGCATCTCTCCCCCTCCAAGAACTAGATTGAGGGATGGAACCTCTACCGCCTTTGTATATAGACGTTGAAAATATAAGGAGAGGCAGCAGAGTCTGTTCTATCGTTCGTATTGGGTAAAGTGCTTTGAACGCCCCCTATTATATATCCCAGAAGAATCGGCGAAGATCCAAGCTCATCAAATGAGAACACACCATTGGGAAAAACAGGCAAATTATCAGCAGGTATAAACCTTGCCTCAGCCCCAAATAAAAGTACATTTCCAGGATTGCTAAAATCAGAAAGAATTGTAGGATATTGATTACTCATTAAATACTGTTGAAAATTTCCACCTGCATCTAACCGCACGGTTGTCACACTATTGATAAATGGAATTTCCGCATCCGCTTGAACGACGCCGCCACTATCCACGAAAAGATAACTTATTCCGCCAAACAACAGAAGAAACATGTCATTTGTTTTCTTTGAATAAAGTCCCGTACGTGCGCAATCATAATTATTCATCCCTTGCTTAAACGTGTTAGGCTTTGAGGGGTCATCCATTGAAGAGGTCCCATCTGCGTTAATCGACACGGGTACCGTCCAAACTCCTGTATCGACAGTAAAGACACCACTGAGGGCAACAACGGCAGGAGCATAACTAGTAGATGTCTTCTGCATGATAGGGAGTACGGAAAGATCCCGTCGTCGATAATTTGGGTTAGGGGCAAACTGTTTTTCTGGCTTGACATAGAGATCCGTCCCGTTATCAATAATTCTAAAGGGGCGCACCTGCTGCGTATAAAAGCCATTAGATGCAGAAGAATAAAATCCGGGAAAATTCTGACCAAAGATTAATAAAAAAGGCTGATGCAGACTTGCTCGCGTTAGAAATCCACCAGTCACCTGAAGAAGAGGGTGGCTTGTTTGGCGTATATTCTTTGCAGCTGAAGATTTGCCTTTTTCTACCCAGCCCATCAGGCCTGGGACATCAATTGCGGTGAGAGTGGATTTGGTACTAAATTGTCCAGTTGCTGTATCAACTCCATACCCTCCAACCATATACAAAGTGTTATCGACTTGAAAATATTGCGGTGCTGTGACTGATAAAGTGTCAATTTGCGATTGGCTTAATTTAGAAGAAGAGTCGGTTAAAGATCGGGTCTTTACAGTTTTAGTCTTAGGATCCACTACATACACAAGTGTGTTTTGTAAAAGTGGAGGAAAATTATTGTTTCCAGGAGAAAATCCATGAAGACCATTGGTTCTTCCCGCAAGAAAAAGAGCTTTATTCTCATGAATTGCCCAAGCAAAGGATTGGATGCCAAATGAATTGAGATTGTCAGAAGGAAGTTGAAAATCGGCGAGCGAAATAGAAATGGTAAACGGCAACGAGTCCGGAGAAAGGAGTGGGCTTAATGTCTCTGTTTGATTTTGACTCCACAACCTTTGGGAGAAAGCGATTAATAAGAGCGTTATGATCATCTTAAACATACCGTATTAATCCTCTAATTCATCGGGTAAAGTAAAATTTGCGATAAATATTTGACTCGTTTTCCCATCTCTTTTCGAAGTCCAAAGAATCTTCTGACCATCAGGACTAAAGGCGGGTAATCCATCAAAGTTGGGGTTATGGGTCAAGCGACACTGCGCTCCAGAAAAAACATTGAGCAAATAAATTTCATACTGTCCATGTCCATGGATCGAGGTCGTATAAGCGATAACTTTTCCATTTGGATGCCAAAACGGGGCCCAATTAACCGCCTGATTTGAAGTCAACTGTGTCTCTTCTGAGCCGTCGCGATTGATCAGAAAAAGTTGCAAATAATCAGCTCGCTGTCTGTCTGCGCGAAAGATAATTTTTTCTCCATCAGGAGAGAAAAAAGGCCCTCCATTGTAGCAAGACGTTGTATGAGTAATTTGCCTTGTATTCGATCCATCTGCATTCATGACATACAAGTTCATACTTCCATCTTGATTACTCGCATAGACAATTTCTGAGCCATCGGGAGAATAAGCACATTCGGCATGGTAAGCCGGACCCGATGTTAAGGCTATGAGATTCCTACCGTCAGGGTCTGTTTCGTAGATGTTCATGTAAGGAGTTAAATCCCACACATATTTGCCCTTTCCTGAAGTTTGTTGTTCTCGATCCCCATCCTTTTCAGGACCTTCGTGACTAGAGGCAAAAATAATTTTCTTCCCATCGGGCCTAAAATTTGCGCAAGTGCAAGCGCCTTTTCCTGTACTTACCTGGCGTGGAATGCCTTCCTGCACATCCATTGTAAAAATTTGAAACTGTTTTTTCCCCTTCAGGACAGCCTGAAAGATGATCATCTTGCCATTAGGAGAAAAATAGGCTTCGCCTGCCTTTTCAAAGCCCATGTCGGGAAAAGTCAATTGTCGAATATTTGATAGATACCTCTGCTCCAGCTCCGAATTGCAAAAACAAACACTCGAAATTAAGCAAGCAGCATATCCGATCCAATGCATAACTTTCCTTCATAGAAAAAAAGTATGATGAATTAAAAACTTTTTTTTCTCAATAACCTTTTCATAATTTGGGGATCTGGATATTCTCGTTGCATATTTCCAATCTTTTTTTAAGGCGCTGTTCTATGAATATTTTTAAAACTGGCGTGTATTGCCTATCACTTCTTTCTCTTTCAGCCGCAACAGCTAATACCGAAGCTGTTGCAAATCGCCCACAAAAAGAGGAAATGGCACCCTCAAAACCTTGCCTTAAATATCCTGGCGACTGCCCAGCCTTTATGGTGGGAGGAGACACTGCCCTTGCTTGGGACTATTTTAGAAGTCTCCCAGATGGAAGTTTTGGAGGAAACAGCGGTGCGCTAGCAAGTCTCAATTTGGTAATGAGTCTCAAACGAGGATTTGGCGCACAACTCGGTGGCAGCTACGGCCTTTACGATTGGGATGCAAGAGGCTCCACTACGACAGAAAATTCAAAAGCTTTGCAACAACTAGGGTTTATCACTTTGGGGCTTTTTAGAATGACTCCTACATGCTCAGGGCTCAATGTAGGAATCGTTTATGATTTGATGTTGAACAAAAAATTCGGCGTTTTTGCTTTAAATCCGATTCTAGGGCAAGTGCGCGGACAATTGGGCTACTTAATTAAAGGAGGAAATGAAGTCGGAGTATGGAGTGCGGTAAGCACACAAACAGCCCATGAAGAAACATCTGAAATTCCCATTCGTTTTCGCGGAGTCAGTCAAGTCAACGCTTATTGGATCCACTATTTCAAAAACTCAGGCCAGATGATGGTCTGGGCTGGTGTTCCCTACCGCAGAGGGTTAATGTATTCTTCTGGCCCAGCCGGCGCCTACATTGTCGGCACAAGTTTTAGAGCCCCTTTGACACGTGCGTTGAGCCTTATCGGCCATGCTTCCTATATGGGAGCTCGGAGTGGTTCCGCATTCAAAGAATCAAGTAATTATGCCTCTAATATTAGCTTGGGATTGAATTACTCTTTTGGAAGCTGCAGGGCAGGTCAAAGACCCTATCTCTCTCTAGCTGATAATAGTAATTTCATAGTCGATACAAATCTTAATGAGTAAGAAAAGAGCATTTCTATAGCCAATTGTCAAGTTATCCTTGACTACTGCTTCTGACAGTTCGTTCCATAATTTCAAGCTGACGTGCCTTTTCAAGAAGAATTTCTAAACTTCCCCAATCAAAAGTTCTGAATGCGTCTCTCACGCAAGGCAACAGTTTGCCTTGCGTGAGAGCAATAATGACGCTTCTTTAATGACAACTAAAAATTAAATACAGATCCGATTAAACCTTGGTTAGATTGGTTATTTTGAGGTACAATCTTCAGGATTATGGCAGTCGTATTGTTTAATGGCACACCACGTACGTTTACTGAAACGCGTGCAGCATTTCATTATCGCATGGTGCCCTCTACATTTAAATTCGCAGAAGCGCCCACTTATGC
>JBIOJU010000104.1:0-4988 GCA_044451165.1 Chlamydiales bacterium
ACAATGATGTGTATGGCTTATAACTTGAGAAGAATGGAAAAGCTATGTTCGTAAGTTGGAAAATGCGACAAAAACGCTGCTTAAAGCGGCAAAAAACAAAACTTTCGCGGCTCAAAAGTAAAAAAACCAACTGTTTTTCGGTATTAACAGAGACACAGATCTGAAAAAAACGGCTTACGAAGCCGGTCGGACAGCTATCGCGATGTTACGCAACGGTCTCATCGTTACCTCGTTGATCTTCTCTCAAATTCATAACGTCCATTCCCATGGTTCGAAGAACCGTGGGAATGGACCATCTTAATCTCATTGAAACACAATGGCGTGTAGAGTATTTTATTCTGCTTATGTCCAACGATAAAACCTTCAAATACCGGCTCGAACTCATTCGCAATTTTTCAATCATTGCGCATATCGACCATGGGAAATCGACACTTGCAGATCGTCTGCTTGAGATCACAAACACAATTCCCAAACGAGAGATGCAGGCGCAGGTGCTCGACGCAATGGATCTCGAAAGAGAGAGAGGGATCACAATTAAAGCTCATCCAGTGACCATGCTCTATGAGGCAGAGGATGGAAATACCTACGAGATCAATTTTATCGATACGCCTGGGCATGTAGATTTTTCTTATGAAGTTTCCAGATCTCTTGCAGCCTGTGAGGGAGCGCTTCTTGTCATTGATGCTGGGCAAGGGGTGCAGGCCCAAACGCTTGCAAATGTTCATCTCGCCGTCGACCGTGGGCTGACTATTGTTCCGGTGATTAATAAAATCGATCTTCCTGCAGCCGATGTCGAAGGGGTTAAACAGCAGATTGAAGATGTCATAGGCTTAGATACCTCAAACGCGGTGCTCTGTTCTGCGAAGGCAGGCATAGGAATCAAAGAGGTTTTGGAAAGGATCTTGATCGATGTGCCGCCACCCGCTCCGTCTGCTGACGAGACGCTACGCGCGCTTATCTTCGACTCTCATTACGACGCTTATCAAGGCGTTCTGGTCTATGTGCGCGTGATCAGCGGAGAGATCTCAAAAAAGACGATGATCAAGATGATGGTGGTTGATAAAATCTTTGAAGTGATTGAGGTTGGCGTCTTTTCTCCTACTGCAAAACCTGTCGAGAGGCTGAGACCGGGAGAAGTAGGGTATCTCACCGCAAACATCAAAAAAACGGCGGATGTAAAAGTGGGGGATACGATCACATCTGTCAAAGCTCCTGCAACAGAGCCTCTTCCTGGATTTCGTGTGATTGCGCCTGTGGTTTTTGCCGGAATATACCCTGTAGACTCTTCTGATTTTGAATCCGTTAGAGACGCTTTGGTGAAACTACAATTGAATGACTCAGCACTTCAAGTAGAACAGGAGAGTAGCCTTGCACTTGGATTGGGTTTTCGGTGCGGCTTCTTGGGCCTACTACACCTTGAAATAGTATTTGAAAGGCTGCAGAGAGAATTTGATCTCGATATCATCACAACTGCTCCTTCGGTGGTCTACCAGTTTACCCTCACAGACGGAAAGAGATTAAAAATTGATAACGTGGCCCATTATCCTGATCCTGCCCATATAGACTTTGTTGAGGAGCCGTGGGTGAAGTGTCACATCATGACACCAGCAGATTTTCTTGGCGCGATTATGAGTTTGGGAATGGACAAGCGAGGGGAGCTGACCAAAACGGAGACTCTTGATAGTAAACGACTGATTCTCACCTACCGGTTTCCCATGAACGAGATCATCACCGATTTTAATGACAAACTTAAGTCGATCACAAGGGGCTACGCTTCCTTTGATTATGAATTTGAAAAGTATGAGATCAGCGACATCATAAAACTTGAAATCCGCGTGAACGAAGAACCTGTTGATGCCTTCTCATGTCTTGTACATCGAACGAAAGCAGAATCCCGTGGGCGGGCGATCTGTAAAAAGCTGGTTGAGGTGATCCCTCAACAGCAGTTCAAGGTGCCCATTCAAGCAGCCGTAGGCGGAAAGATTATTGCCCGCGAAACCATTAGTGCGATCACTAAAAACGTCACAGCTAAATGTTACGGCGGTGACATCACACGCAAACGCAAACTCTGGGAAAAGCAGAAGAAGGGTAAAAAGCGGATGAAGGAGATCGGCAAAGTCAACATTCCGCAATCCGCCTTCATGGAAGTCCTAAAGGCCAGCGAATAATTCAGCAACAGTTCAGGTGGTCTGAACTGGGCAGGGGCACAGGCACGTTTACGGGCATGGGAAAGAAGTGTTTGTGCGGGGTCTTTTCCTAGTTCGTGCCCGTAAACGTGCTCGTGCCTCTGCCCGATCCATCTTCATGTTTTTAAGCGTTGTAGGAGCCTGAGCTTACCATTCCTCCTGTTCCTGTCCAGTTGGTGTGGAAAAATTTGCCGCGTGGCTGATCGATGCGTTCGTATGTATGTGCACCGAAGAAATCTCTTTGAGCCTGTAGCAGATTAGCGGGTAGTCTTGCTGTGCACAGCCCATCAAAGAAAGTGAGTGCAGTGCTAAAACAGGGTGTCGGAACTCCCCAGAGTGCTGCCTGGCTCACAACACGTCGCCAGGAAGGCATAGCATTCTGAATCTCCTTTTTGAAAAAATCATCAAAAAGCAGATTTTCGAGTTTGGGATTTTTTACATACGCGCTCTTGATGTCATTTAAAAAGCGACTGCGGATGATGCAACCTGCGCGCCACATCAAGGCGATAGATCCATAGTCGAGTTTCCATTTCAATTCTTGGGCAGCTGCAGCAAAGAGCATGAACCCCTGTGCGTAACTGATAATTTTGGAAGCGTAGAGGGCGCCTCTCACATCTTCGATAAACGCTTTTTTATCTCCAGAAAATGAGATCTTTGGTTTGGGAAACAGAGCTCCCGCTTTCATGCGTTGCTCCTTGAGCGCCGAAAGGCAGCGAGCAAAAACGGCCTCACCAATGAGCGTGACGGGCATTCCAAGCTCGAACGCGCTAATCCCTGTCCACTTGCCTGTGCCTTTTTGCCCTGCTACGTCCAAGATCTTTTCGACTAGAGGCGTTCCATCGCTATCTTTCACGCCGAAAATTTGGCTCGTGATTTCGATGAGATAACTTTGAAGGGGACCATGATTCCATTCGGCAAAGATCGCTTCGAGTTCTGTGGCTTTCAGACCAACGACCTCTCGGAGCAGGTGGTATGCTTCGCAGATGAGCTGCATATCTCCATACTCAATCCCGTTATGTACCATTTTTACGTAGTGGCCGGCGCCACCTTCTCCCACCCAATCGCAACAGGGAAGATGATCCTCATCTGCTTTTGCTGCAATCGCCTGAAAAATGGGTTTTAGCGCGGGCCAGGCTTCAATGCTTCCGCCTGGCATGATCGAGGGACCATGTCGCGCTCCCTCTTCTCCACCAGAGATGCCAGTTCCAAGGAAAAGAATTCCTTTCTCCTTTAAAAATTCTACGCGCCGCTCTGTGTCGGGATAGTGGCTGTTTCCTCCGTCAATTAAAATATCTCCTTTTTCCATGAAGGGGAGGCACTCTTCGATGAGCTCGTCTATCGGCGCGCCCGCTTTTACCATGAGCATCACTTTTCGAGGTTTTTTGAGTGCTTGAAAGAATTCTTTCAGGGAGTGTGTTCCAATGACATGAGTATTTTTTGCAGGACCTGCGAGAAATTGATCAACTTTTGAGACTGTACGGTTAAAAACCGCCACCCGAAATCCATGATCGTTCATGTTGAGCACGAGGTTTTGCCCCATGACAGCAAGTCCGATGAGTCCAATATCCGCTTCTGTTGTAGTCATTCTTAATTCCTCTCTTGCACCCAAAGGGTAAAAACTTCAAAATGTTCGCTTTTTGTCCTCGTAGCTCAGGGGATAGAGCGGTTGCCTCCTAAGCAACAGGTCGCGCGTTCAACTCGCGCCGAGGACGACCTTTTTAAGGCGGAAGGATAAAGGCTGAAGGCTAAAAAAGGAGAAGAAAGAGAGCAGGTTTTCTTATTCTTATTTTCATCCTTTATCCTTCAGCCTTCATCCTTTTTTTCTTCAGGATTTGAAGTATTTGTCGACGCCGAGTGCGATGCCGTGCGCAATTTTCCTCAAATACTCCTTATCGCTCAATAGGGATCTCTCTTCGATGTTGGTCACAAACCCCCCCTCAACCAGCACAGCGGGCATTTCTGTTTCACGGATCACATGAAAATTACCCCCTTTAATTCCGCGTGAAGTCGCCGCAGTCTGATCGACTAGCTGATAGAGAATGCAGTTAGCAAGACGTCTCGACGCGCTTGCTCTCCATTTTTCGCTGGTATCGCAAAAATAGATCTCCATTCCTTTTGCGTTCTGATAGCGAGAGGCATTGAAGTGGATGCTGACGAAGAGAGCCGCTTTAGTTTTGTTGGCAATCGATACTCGACGAGGAAGAGAGATATAGGTGTCGCGTGAGCGTGTCATGATCACTTTGTATCCGCGTTCTTCTAACAACTTTTTAGTTAAAATCGCTGTTGTGAGTGTGATCCGTTTTTCCATAAAGGAATGCACGCGCGCTCCCTCATCCGTTCCTCCATGGCCCGCATCGATGATTACAAGAGGTTTTGTGGGGTAGGGCGTAGGTGCCGCCGTCACTGAAGCATCGTGAGAAGAGATAGAGGTAATGGGTGAGTGTTGTCCCAATTCGCTTCTACGTGCGGAAGAACAAGAGGCGTGGAATAAAAATGTCGCACAAAAAAGAAGTACAAAATGGAAACGAAACGACATGAGCACCTTATGGGTGAAAAATTGCGAGAATATAGGTTCTCCCCACTAAGTTCAAGAATAACAGTTCAAACCACTCCGTAGTCTGAACTGGGCAAGGGCACAGGCACGTTTACGGGCATGCAAGAAAGAAGTTTTTTGGAGTGCTGCGACCTGGCGCAGCTTTTTTGGACAGCGGCTTGACGCTGCCTCTTTTCGGGATTCGGCTCTCATCCCAAGCTTGTCCCTCACACAAATACTTTTCCCCTCACAATCCCGTTGCGCCAGGT
>JBIOJU010000105.1:0-4945 GCA_044451165.1 Chlamydiales bacterium
CCAAAAATGATCGAAATGCGGGTCAATCGCTCCGCTAAACAGCTGCATGACCAACAGACATTTGTGAAAGAGTCTCTGCATCTTCTTGAAGCCGAGTTAAAAGAATTTGCGGGTCATATCGATTTTTTTCAAGGCACGCTTGTGGAATTACTCAACGATTATCATCTCGATGCCGCAAAAAAAGAGGTGCAGTTCCCTCTTGGTCAAACTCTTTTCGTTGTTGAGGCATGGATCCCAGAAAACAAAGTCCACGCGGTCTTTTCGATGATTAATGGAATGGCCATTCAAATAGAAGAGATTGCAACCGACGAGAAGGAGCGGCATCCAACCTACATTGAAAATAAAGGTGCCCCTCGACTTGGTGAAGATCTTGTCTTAATTTATGATACACCTTCTGCACAAGATCAAGATCCTTCCGGATGGGTTTTCTGGTCTTTCATCTTTTTCTTTGCCCTCATTGTGAACGATGCAGGTTACGGCCTCCTCTTTCTTCTTGCCGGACTCTTTTTGCGCTATAAATTTCCGAAGGCTAAGGGGATGGGAAAACGCCTCATAAAACTCACGCTTGCCCTTTCTGTAAGCTGCATTCTCTGGGGCGTGACAACTGCCTCTTATTTCGGCATGGAATTTTCTCCGCAAAGTAAGATTTCAAACTACTCTCTTCTCGGCTTCCTTGCTGAGAAAAAAGCGGCCTACCATCTTGAGAAAAAAGATGATGTTTATGACTACTGGGTAAAAGAGTTCCCTCAAGCGTCATCGGCAAAAGATACTCGGCTGTTTTTGCAAGATGCTTCACGTCAGCGAGAGGGGAGGCTTGTCTACGAAACCTTCGACGCGTTTAAAGACAATATCTTGCTAGAAATTTCTCTCTTTATTGGTGTGATACACATCTGCCTCTCGCTCATTCGTTATCTCAAGCGTCATTTAGCAGGCATCGGCTGGATTTTTTTTCTTATTGGAGGTTATCTCTACTTTCCCTCTGTGTTGCACTGTACATCGCTTCTCCATTTCACAGGAATCGTAGATAAAAGCGTGGCGGCCCTCATGGGCATTCAGCTTATCTACGGCGGGGTAGGGATTGCTGTTCTTCTCGCCTTTATCCAAAAGCGGTTAAAAGGATTTTCAGAAGTCACAACACTGGTTCAAGTATTTGCAGACGTCCTCTCCTACCTCCGCCTTTATGCCCTGGCGCTTGCTGGAGCGATGATGGCAAGCACCTTTAATGATCTCGGAAAAAATGTGGGACTTGTTGCAGGGGTTTTCGTCATCCTCTTGGGACATACAGTGAATATCCTACTTGCAATCATGGCAGGAGTGATCCATGGCCTTCGTCTTAATTTTATCGAATGGTATCATCACTCCTTCGAAGGAGGAGGAAGGCTGCTTAAACCCCTCAAGAAGATAAGATGATAGAAGAAGGAAAGAAAACCGGGCACGCGGGCACGGGTACAGGCACGAAAGAGGGAAGTTGGGTAGAGTTTGAGTGGACGTTGTAATGATTAATGGAAAGGATTAATGACAGAGCGATGCTAGAAGGTGTTCTTTCTTTCGTGCCCGTGCTTGTGCGCGTGCCCGATCCCGCTTCATCTCTCTCTTCGTTCTTTAAAATTTAAACAAGGAGAAATAGGATTATGGAATATGGAATGATAGGCCCGGCGATTGTGCTCGGGATGGGTTGCATTGGCAGCTCGATTGGTTGTGGCATTGGCGGGATGGCCTCTCATGCGGTGATGAGCCGGGTAGAGGAAAATCACGGGACATTCATTGCGATGTCCGCGGTCTCCTCTTCGCAGGCGATCTTCGGCTTCGTGCTTATGATTTTAATGAAAAATAGCATTAATGCCGGAACTTTAGATCCCACGGCAGCCATCGGCATCGCTTTTTTTGTTGGACTTGCACTCCTCACATCTGCAATCTTTCAAGGCAAGTGCGCCGCATCGGGTATTCAAGCCTCAGCGAAACAGCCAGCAGTCATTGGGAAATGTTTTGCAGCGCTTGGAATTGTTGAGTCGTTTGCTCTATTTGCCTTCGTGTTCGCACTTTTGCTCATATGAAAAAACGAAAAGAGATCGACAGTTTAGGCCCGGTTGAAGTGCCCGAGGGAAAATATTATGGAGCGCAAACGCAGCGGTCCATTGAAAATTTTCCCATTGGCACAGAGAAGATGCCCCTCGAACTCATTTATGCGCTCGCCATTGTCAAAAAGGCGTGCGCCCTCGTGAACGCAGAATCGAAACTTCTTTCGAAAGAAAAGTGCGATCTGATCGTGAAGGTGTGCGATGAAATCGTTACCGGAAAACTGGACGACCATTTTGCGCTCGTTGTGTGGCAGACAGGTTCTGGTACGCAGACCAACATGAATATCAATGAGGTGATTAGCAACCGTGCGAGCGAGATCGCAGGGAGAAAGTTGGGCTCTAAAGAGCCCGTACATCCCAACGACGATGTCAATATGTCGCAATCTTCTAATGACGTATTTCCAACTGGAATGCACATTGCTGCCGCACTTGCAATGGAGCAGACACTCCTTCCAAAACTTACAAAATTATTGAAGGGTTTTGAGAAGAAAGTAGAAGAGTTTAAAGAGATTGTGAAGGTTGGACGCACGCATCTCATGGACGCAACGCCGCTGACGCTCGGCCAGGAGTTTTCAGGTTACGCAACGCAGATTGAGCAGGGGATACGTGCAGTTAAACAGACGCTCCCAAGCTTAAGTGCTCTTGCTTTGGGAGGAACGGCTGTTGGAACAGGAATCAATGCGCCGAAAGGATTTGGACAAAAGAGCGCGACCCTCATTGCCAAGCTGACAAAGTTTCCGTTTGTCACCGCCCCCAATAAATTTGAAGCCCTCGCCGCCAATGATGCAATTGTCGAAGCAAGCAGCGCACTTAAGCGACTTGCTGTCTCGCTCATGAAAATCGCAAACGACATCCGCTGGCTTGCCTCTGGTCCGCGCTGCGGACTCGGTGAAATTTTCCTACCTACGAATGAGCCAGGCTCCTCGATCATGCCAGGCAAGGTCAACCCCACCCAATGCGAGGCGATGACTATGGTTGCCGTGCAAGTGATGGGAAATGACTCTGCGATCAGCATCGCAGGAGCTTTAGGGAATTTTGAACTAAACGTTTTCAAACCCGTGATGATCTACAATCTTCTCCAGTCGATTAGACTTTTGGGAGTTGCGGCAGACAGCTTTTATACACGCTGCCTCATAGGAATTAAGCCTAACCGCAAGCGTATTCAGGAGCTTTTAGACAACTCACTCATGCTAGCCACAGCTCTCAATCCCGTGATTGGCTACGACAAAGCCTCCAAAGTGGTCCAAAAGGCCTATCAGGAAAATATCACCCTAAAAGAAGCTGCAGTCAAGCTCGGCTTCCTCACCGCAAAAAAATTCGACCAGCTCATCGATCCCAAAAAAATGGTCTAGTAAGAGCAGTGGGAAATCTCTCCTAGAAAACGGGTTGCATTAAAATTTTTTTTAAATCATATGAAGAGGAATGCGCAGTCTATGTGGACTTCTTGCACTCTCGATGCTGCTACTGCTTCCTGTGGGAGCAGCGGAAAAAAAGATTAAGAACCACGTGATGGTAGGTGGTGGCGTTTTTAATATTGTGCGTCCTGAGCGAAAGGCTCAGTTTCAGATCGAATACAGGTGGAACTTAAACTTATACAACTTACGTCCACTTCTTTCCCTCATGGGAACGGAAAAGGGGACGCTCTACATTTGCGGAGGGTTGGCCTGGGATATTTTTTTAGGTAAACAGTTTGTGCTCACGCCAAGCTTCGCTCCTGGTCTCTACTCGAAAGGGAGTGGGAAGAGTCTTCACTACCCCCTAGAATTTCGTTCCGCAATCGAGCTTGCCTATGTCTTCAAAGATCAAGCGAGGATAGGCGCACAATTTTATCACATTTCGAACGCAAGCCTCGCTCGAAAAAACCCCGGAGCCGAGTCGCTCATCTTATTCTACTCTTTCCCCCTGCGTAAGTAAGAAGTCAAAAGTCAGAATGCAAAATGCAAAACTTAAGAAAGAAACAAGAGGGATCGGGCACGAAAGAGGGAAAAAGATGGGCCCCTATGGACAACGGACTAAAATGGTGTTGTTACTCAAATCCATCTTCAACCACCGAGCACACCGAGAGCACCGAGAGGAAGAGAAATAGCAGGATCAGAGGATAAAAAAGAGAGAGTCTTGTTTTTTCCTCTTTCCATCCTAGTTATCCTGCCATCCTGTTATTATTTTCCTCATCTTCTCGGTGCTCTCGGTGTGCTCGGTGGTTGTTTTTTCCGATTTATGCAACAACGCTATTCCTATCCCTGGTTGTTCATGTAGGTCCATTTTCTTTGACGGCGCTCTTGCTTTCGTGCCCGTGTGCGTGCCCGATACTCTTTTCTCTTTATGCCCTCACCCGATAAGATGGGGGTATGAGTATTGGGCTTATGGCGGGCGGACGGACGAAGGAGAGAATCCTTCTCTTTGCTCAGGCGTCATTCTTTTTTCTTCTTTTTGCATTCCCTGTGCAAAAGAAGATCAAAATTTTTAAGGCAGTGGCCGCATCTTGGAGTGTTCCATTTCATTTTCCTGAACCGTTTCAACAGAACATTTATTTTTTTCTCACCGATCTACCGCTTTTCCTGTTTCCTCTTCTTCTCTTTTCTTCTTTTTCCCTATCTACTTTCTTTGCTAAAAGTAGCCGGTTTCTCACGCTGCTTTTTTTTGTCTTTCTACTCTCGCTACTCCTCTCTTCCTCATGTCCACTTCACTATGCAAGGCTTTCCCACTTTTTTCTTTTTATCGTGCTCTTTTCTGCTCTTGAAAAAGGTCTGATCTTTCAAAACATCAGAAACTGGTTTCCGAAAATTGCTCTTCTGATTGTTGGACTTTCACTTGTGCAATGCCTCTTCGGCATCCTGCAATACTGCTTGCAAAACAGTCTTGGCCTC
>JBIOJU010000106.1:0-4871 GCA_044451165.1 Chlamydiales bacterium
TTGGCGGAAGCTTTGTTTCGCATGTGGGAGGACACAACATCTTTGAACCTATTCAAGTGGGGCTACCTGTTCTTTTTGGCCCTCATATGCACGGTCAACAAGACCTCGTTGAACTTGTTCTAGAACGGCGCTGCGGCGCGCAGGTAACACTAGAGCAGCTGCCACATAGGGTGCTGGGTCTGCTATCAAAATCCAATAGCTGGCAAGAAATACACAAAAATTGCCTGCGCGCCGCTTCAGAGGTTCAGGGTTCCACACAGCGCACAATGAACACCCTTGAAAGCATTGGTATTTTTGAATAAATTAATTATAATAATTTATTTTTTTTAATTATTTTAATTTTATAGAATTGATGAAAAGACCATTCAAGGGAACAAAAACATCTACAAATTTTTATGGAAAAACAGCTAGAAGAACAAGTCTCTAAAATAGTATAATTTTTGTCTTAAACAAGAGGAAGAAGCTATGGCCGCACAAGCGATTGGAGCCCTCACCGCAGGAGCCTCAAGATATGTCGTTTCTAATTACAACCTAGTTCCAGCCCCCGCGGCGATCGCCTACAACCTTGTCGATATGGCCCTCTGCGTCATTGTTTCTCATATTCCAAACGACCCGATTGCGGGTATCCTTGCATCACGCATCGTGGGCGTCATCGCTGGCGTCATTGTCGCAACAGCTTTATCTGGATCGATGGACCTAATGGTCGCTATCGCCCTTAACGTCACCTCGCTTGCGGTTAGCCTAATCATGGCGATGGCAACAGGCCAACGAGGCGGAGAGTTTCTAGTCGTCTAAAAAAATTAAAAAAGAAAAAAATATATGGCAGCAACACTTGGTGGTTTAACAGTAGCAGGCGGTGCACGATTTGTCATTTCGCAACAAGCGGGACTTTCCACTCCTGTAGGCCTTACCTACAACCTCGTAGATATGGTGGTGAGTGGGTTGTTTGCGCTGCATTTTAGAGATGCTAATGCGCTCATCACCCCTCAACAGCTGCTCATAGCCAGGATATCTGGTGTTATCGCTGGTCTCGTAGTCACAGGGTTATTGTTTGGTCCGATGAGCCCTCTGGTTGCAATCGCCCTTAACATTGCGTCTCTTGCGATTGATATGCTTGCAGCAACGCAAGTGCCAAGAGAACAAATTCTCATCGTTTAGTGAACGCCCCGTAAAAAGGAGAGTGATATGGCAGCAGAAACAGCTTTTGGAGTGTTAGTGGCAGCGGGCACAAGGCTCCTCATCTCGCAGCAAATTGGACTTTCCGCACCCGTAGGCCTTACCTATAACCTCGTAGATATGGCAGTCAGTGCGCTGGTCATATATCATTTAAGCGCCGATGACGGGTATGTAGGCGTACAAGGCGCCCTAGCAGGTCGAATATCAGGCGTTGTTGCTGGCATGCTGCTCACCGGTGTTCTATGCGGCCCGATCAATCTCCTTGTGGCAGTTGCGCTCAATGTCGCTTCACTCGCAGTTAGCATGCCCATCAAAAATGCAACAGACAACCGCCAGGCCTTGATCGTCTAATGTATTCGTTAATGAGTAAATAAGAGGGTTCTTGAGGTTTAATCGGAACCTTTGATAGGCTGTCCCTTCATCTTATCGCGGGGTGGAGCAGTGGTTAGCTCGTTGGGCTCATAACCCAAAGGCCGGAGGTTCGAATCCTTCCCCCGCTATTTTTAATGCAGAAGTCAGAATGCAGAACGCAAAACTGAAGAGAATCCGAAAACAAGGTGCTTTTCTTTCTTCGGTTCTGCATTTTGCATTCTGACTTTTGCCTTTCTTCTTATGGCGGTATAGCTCAGTTGGTTAGAGCAGCGGAATCATAATCCGTTTGTCGTTGGTTCGAATCCGACTACCGCTAAATACACATAAACCCACGAAAGTGGGTTTGTTTGTATTTGAGGGTAGAGCAAGCCAAAAGTTTGGCTTGCGGGCGGATTCGAAGTGAAGCGACCTGCAGGTCGCGAACCGGCGGGTTTATCCGGAATCCGACTACCGCTACTTTTTAAAGTCAGAAGTCAAAATGCAGAATGCAAAACTGAAGAGAATCCGGAAAGAAGGTTGCTTTTCTTTCTTCGGTTTTGCATTTTGCATTCTGACTTTTGCCTTTCTTCTTATTCTGCAAGCGTAGGGGGCGCCTCTCCAGCAGGGGCTTGTTAATATGTACGTATATATGGCGATAAATATGGATGTTTAGTAGGATAAAGATATGGGTAAGGCGGGGTTTGAATGGGATCTTAGAAAGAATGAGACAAACATAGCAAAACATGGTGTGTCGTTCTTTGATGCACAACGTGCATTCTTGGATCCAAACCGTATTATTGCTGAAGATGTTGAACATTCACACACCGAGGCGCGCTACTATTGTTTTGGTGAGGTAGATGGTGCGATCATGACCGTTCGCTTTACCTATAAAGATCAAACGATACGCATTTTTGGTGCTGGCTATTGGAGAAAAGGTAGGAGAATTTATGAAAAAGCGAAGAGTTAAATATACTAGTGAACCAATTGGAAAAATAAAAATCGTCGATGATTTTTTGCCCAAACCAAAAGATCTAGTTTTAAAAGAAGAGACGACAAAAATTACAATCTCTTTGACCAGATCGAGCATTAATTTTTTCAAGAGCGAGGCGGCAAAATATCATACGAATTATCAGACGATGATAAGAGCGCTCATCGATAAATATGCTGGTCACTATATTTAGCAATAAGAGGCTGCCTCCTCCGTTTGGGAGAGACTCTTCGAGTTGAAGTTATTTTTTCTTGCGCGCAATCATGAAAAGCCCTGCGCCCGCAGCGATGAAAATGATGCTTCCTACGAAGAGCAACATCACCTTCGTGTCATACTTGCTGGCTTGACCTTTTAACACATTGCCGGCTGCGCTCCCTACCGCATCATGTGAAAAAGTCGAGTTAATCATTCCGACAGCCTCTTTAGCGTTCGAGATCTGTTTCATCCCGTTGATAGCGTAGAGGAGGCCTGCAACTCCTAGCAGAAGAACTAGAAGGCCTGTGATCTGTTTCTTTCGCATATTTACCTCTGTAAAGTCCTTTACCCTGATTTAATGCGTTGTAACAATAAATTCAATACAATTATAAGCTGCTCATTTTAAAGCCATTATGTTTTTAAGCGCTATAATTTCTATTGATTTAATTTCGTTTTTATAACATAATTCCTTTTTTAAATTTATGGAAAATCTATGAGCGTAGATTTTAATCTTAGCGCGTTTCTCAATCTCCAAAAAGAAGTGTCTACGGAGATGTTGGCCCGCATTTCAAGTCGCAATGCTGCATGTGATGATGAGATCGAGAGGGCGCTGCTTGCATGTTCTGATCATCCCAACTATGTTGCACCAAAGCGTGAGCCTCTTGATACGCGGTGCATGGAGTTTGCTCTCCAAGTAATAAAGGAGTTTAACCCAGCGGTTCATGAGTTCACGCGCCGCATTCTACCCGCTGAGAAGGTGAAGATTTGCCGGCTCATTGGGCAGCATAAAGCGTATCCGACGTTAGAGGAGCTTCGCGCTTTCAAGAAGTGTGAATTTGACCATGTAATTTTTGATCACGAGAAATGGCCGCTGTTTGTTCTTTCCGCGTTATTTATGGGCAAACTTTCAATAGAAGAAGCTATCCGACTTTTTTTGTTCGATGCCTGCGCAATTCACATGGGTGGTGACAACTTGGTTGAGATATTTTCGCTCGAAAATGATGTTGAAGCGGAAGAGGTTTTAAGAGAAGGGGTAAAGGGTTACCTATCGGATGAAGAGCTGAATGCATTTTTCGAACGTATGAGAAAGCTTCCGAGAGAAGAAACAATTTTTTTTACTTGCCATTTGCCTTTTACCTTTGATCTTAAAAAATTGGAAAAACGAGATGAGACTACTTGGAATCTTCTTGAGCTGCTTTATCACCGAGTGAAATTTACTCTTCTTTTGATTCCAGATTTTAAGTGCAATCGGGTCACACAGGTTGTTTTACCGCCCAAGCTTGTACAGATGCTCTATTCGATGAAATTCGGCAATCAGACAATTAAACCCAACCCAGTGCTTGGGCGTTCTGTAAGCGGTAAAAATTTTGAAGATCCATCCAAAAGGGACGTGCTTGTTCCATGCCGCTATGTTAGGCAACCCGAAGAAGCTGATAGTTACTATGCCAGCCCCATGATATTCTACTACCATGATGCAGCTTATCATGCTTGGCTCGAGTCGTCTATTCCTCATAGAGCCGCATGGATTGAAATTGCAGGTCTTTTTAAAAAGCAAAAAGACACAGTGTTCTACGGATATTTTCTTGACAAAGAGTTTAATTTGTATGCCAACATGCCCACATATCCTTTTTTAGCTCGTGTGAAACTTCCAGATCCTACTCATATATTTTGGGCAACCCTTGTGGAGGTTATTGTTAAGGGGGCCGAGGACTCTCGTTTTGACGGGGCGGATACCCTCTCGGCTTGCGAAAAAATCGTCATGCATATTTTTTCAAATAGGGTTCGATGGCAGCAGGATTATGGGATTGTTCTTTCACCCGACGTTAATGCATGTGAGCCACTCAATAATATTTTGTGTAGCCTAAAAAATATGGGGCCCAATAATAAAAACAAAAAATTTGGTGTCTGGTTCAGTGCATGTCATGAGGTGCGCGGCTTTGTTATCAACTCTCTTAATTCTTCTTCCCCGTAAAAACCCTAATAGCTTGATGAATCTAGTTTTACCTTGCCGCGGAAGACGCGGTAGAGGTATGCGCCGTAGAAGAAGGTGAGCGGAAAGCCGGAGAGGGAGACGATCGTGAGCACGAGAAGGGCGGTTTCTGTGACCGAGCTGTTATAGAGCGTAAGTGAAAAGGCGGGATCGATGGTGGAGTAGGCAAAA
>JBIOJU010000107.1:0-4862 GCA_044451165.1 Chlamydiales bacterium
TATCGATAGCAGTTCCGCCTTTCGTGGAGATCCCTCAATCCCCCTCGTTATTCCAGAAATTAATCCTCATAGTCTTGCGCAACATCGGGGCATCATTGCAAGCCCCAACTGCACCACCTCAATTATGCTGATGGTCCTCGCCCCTTTGCACAGAAAGGCGAAGATCGGTCGGATCGTCGCTGCCACCTACCAAGCGGCAAGTGGCGCCGGAGCGTCTGCCATGAAAGAGCTCAGGGAAGAGACGCAGGCATTTTTGAGCGATGAGGCCTATACACGGACCATGATGCCTTTTCCCTACGCTTTTAATCTCTTTCCCCACAACTCCCCCCTTTTAGAAAATGGATATGTCGAAGAAGAGATGAAAATGGTCCATGAAACCCGCAAGATTTTAGAGGATCCTTCTATTCAGGTGACTGCTACCTGTGTGCGAGTCCCCGTGCTCAGGGCCCATTCGATGGCACTCAACGTTGAATTTTCCGATAAAATCACCCTCGATGAGATTTATGCCCTTTTGATGAAAGCGCCCGGCGTTACGATTTTAGAAGATCGTAAATCCAACCGTTTTCCTATGCCCTTAGATGCCTCAGAGATGGAGACGGTCTATTGTGGTCGCATCCGTAAAGATCTAACCCAGCCCAACACTTTTGAGTTTTGGGTCGTGGGGGACCAGCTCCTCAAGGGAGCCGCTCTCAATGCCGTCCAGATCGCCGAGTTCATTCTCGCGCCTAAAAGCGCAAGTCGTTGAAAATAAATAAGATATACAATTGAAATAATTATTGAATTATATTAAATAGTTTATTATAATGTTTATCAAGTTTAATATTTTTAAATTTAACAATAGGTTTTATGAATAGCCTTACATTTAATAACCCGAGTGATATTGCAACAACAATTTTGGAATATGTGGATTTTTCAACGCCCGAGGAAGGGAGCCCCGAGCATGTGGAACTTATTAACCAAGTCAAATCGCGTACGCTAATTTTTAATGACGGCAAATTTTCAAGCACCTCACCCCATTTCATTCACTTAGAGAGGATGGATCGGGTGCGGGCGCTCATCAACCGATTTGTTCTTGCGCGAGAAGTGGGCGCATTCGAACTCATTGATGAAGCAACAAAAACAAAACTCCAAATTAAAGTAACAAGAACTGTCCTTCGAAACCTACAAGAGCAATATCATGCCTGGCGGGATCAAGATCCCTTTGTGACTTTACTAGGAGGTGTGGAGCTTGAAATCTACACAAGGCTCCCATCTGGCCAGCTCTGGTCTCCATCGTTTCGAAGAGAAGAATCCTTTGATGATCTTCCATCATTGGCCATGGCTAAAAAAGCTTCAGGAGTCATTGACTTGATTGAGCTTACCCCAAACGACGAAAATTATCCTCTTGCTACAAAATTAATGCAAGTCACCGCGGAGGTGAGTCAGGAAAACGGCTTCGACATACAAATTGGCGCATGCTCACTGCCGAATCCCCCCTTTTTCAAGCAACTATGCATGACCACTCTCGACTCTCATTATGTTCTTCCGGGACAGAGCAGTATGATCATGGAACCACGGGGCGAAGAATTTTACAAAAAACAGATTGCGGAACGGCCAATTCTTTATAGCAACATAGACGCCCTTACAAAAGTGATCATCACAAACTTGGACTGGTGTCCGTCTGGAGTCAGCAGAATCGTTGCTAACTACACGTTTGAACCCACATCTGCTGGCAAAGATGAACGCGAGGCCTGGTTCAAACAACGGTGCAGATAAGCCTGCTAACTGCTCAACTTGACAAGTTTCGATGCGATTAGGTTCTTACGTTTTTGAGGTCGATTCTTTGTACTCGTATGTTCCAGAGATCGGTACAAAACCCTGCATTGTCACAGGGTCTTTACGATCTGTATTCATAGCATGCACCGAGGGCGAGCTATCAGGCTTCACAAGAACAACTTCCTCTCTCGTGATGAAAAACCAAGCATCATCTGACAAATGAGTTGGTAATTCTGCCATTTTCGCTGCACAATTCACAGATGGATCTGACACTAGTCGAACCAACAACTCTGATTTTTGCGTCAGATCCTTGGAGAGAAGCCCTAATAAGATGAGTTTGAAATGGGAATATTTTTGATCCGAAGAAGACTTTTTGTTCAAAGCTTTCAGTTTTTTTGTAATAGCCTCAGCCGATTGCGCTGCTCTTAACCCGGCCTCGTTTAACTGATACGAAGCAGAAGAGGTACGCGCAGCTAGCTTTCTTCCTTTCCGCAACAGTTGATGCTCCAAGATAATCCGAAGACCCGTGTCCTGATCCCATTCTGTTGCGCTGCTCGGAAAACCTGGACTTTCCTGCTGATTTTTGGGAGTCGCAATAAGCGGCAGGAAAGTAACAGAAGATTTTCTTCTGCTATGTCCTGTGCCCATTGCCGTGGTACCAGATTCGCCATTGTTTCCGGATGCCGACAATGCGGAACCTGGAAGCTTCGGATGCGAGGATAGTTGAAGAGGCGTTTGCGCGGGTGAAGGGGGAGTATCTCGCATGGTGTTACTTTTGTGATCGTTTCCATTGTCGCTGTCCCGACCAATGCGAATGGCATCTAGTCGTGTTACAAAAACCTTAAGTAATGAAGGGGCGATCAAAGTGAATTTCAAACCGCAGACTTTCATTGCAGTTTTAATAAGCGGATCGATACGCGCACCTAGTGATGCTCCTGGCATAGGCCCAATTTCTACAACAAAATCTTTTGCATTTTGAAGCCTGCCTACAAAACCCAGCGTAAGGGTTTTTTCAAACAAATCAAGCTGTTCATTTGTAAGATCCTCGGGCCTGACAGTATTATTGATAAGCTGCTTACAGACATCGATTATCCTTTCTTTGCCGCGAAGCCCCTTAAAATATTCCGCAAAAAGACGCGCAGCGGCAGTAGCTGCTTTTAGCAGGCTTTCTTGATCAATCGGCTCGTTACTAGAACTTTTTCTGCGAGACAACATACGTGGGAAGGCAAAAGGGCTAGTTGGCAAGATGTTCGTTTTCGGCGCCTGCATCGCGTGCGCAAGCTGCTGCTCTGAGATCGTAGCAAGGTCGTGCTGTGACTCAAACTTTGGAGTTTCGTGACCACTTTTTGGCGTTTGATGACCACTTAGTCGAGAAGCAGGACGGCTTCCTCTTTCACTATCACTACTATCGTGAGCGGCCAGCATGTTCACTTGTTCTTGAATGGCTTGTGTATCCGCACCATTTTGAGCCTCGCCGAAGTACGCTGTCAGCATCTCGTCATGATTTAAAGGGCTAGTTGGGCTTGCAAAAACACTAGGGCTACTGCCTGTTAAACCAATTCCTGCCATCGGACTTGTCATAATCTCCTCAATCTTTTTATTCAAAAGGTAGGGCATTATGAAACAACTCCCTCTTTTTCTGCTAGATCTTCTTTAGAAAGCTTGCTTCCATCTTGGAAGTGCAAAAAGGAGCTCCTGCTTTGTTACAGGGTGGGTAAAAGCAAGCTCGATGTGTTGTAGCGCAATCGCCTGTGATGGGTAGCTGTTTTTACTGCCATACTTTGCATCGCCTACAATGGGACAGCCGATCGCAGAAAGTTGCGCGCGGATCTGATGGTAGCGGCCTGTTTGAAGCTCGACTTCGACAAGAGCGTCCGCCACTTGACGATAGGTAAGAAGCGCGCGTTTTGCATCGGGCTCTCCTTCCTTGGCCACACGCGAGCGATACTCTTCGTGCACAAGAAAATGCTCTAGGGTCCCCTCATCATGCGGAAGCCTTCCTTCGATGCGTGCGAGATATTTTTTTCTAATTTTGCGCTCGCGCATCATCTCATTTAAGCGCGAGAGTGCTTTGCTTGAACGGGCAAAGAGCACCAGCCCTGAAACGTGTTTGTCGAGCCGATGCACTGGCACAAGAAAAATATTTCCCGTCTTCTTGGTCTCTTCTTTTAGTTTTATCTTTGCCCACTCCTCTATGCTATTTCCCTCGCCAGGCTGCGTGCAGATGCCCGCAGGCTTGTACACGACAAGCAGGTGGTTATCACTATAGAGAATTGAAGGAGCGTCTTTGTCTGAGTACTTCATAAAGTAAAAGGGTTGCTGCTGTCGCAACGTTTAATGAATCTGCTGTTCCACACATCGGGATGCGCACCTGCACATCTGAGGCGTGGAGCCAAGGGTCTGTCAATCCAACCTGTTCTGTCCCTACAACAATCGCAACAGGTCCCGTGAGATCTACGCGCGTATATTCCTGTTTTGCGCTGGGCGTTGCTGCGATGATTTTAACTTTTTTCTCGCGGAGAAAAAACAGTGTTTCTCCTCCTGCCGCTTCAACGACAGGCTGTGTGAAAAGTGTTCCCACGCTTGCCCTTACCACGTTGGGATTGTAGATGTCTGTACACCTATCGCAGACGATTACACCATCTACTCCCACTGCATCTGCTGAACGGAGCATACTTCCCAAATTCCCCGGTTTTTCAATGGCTTCTGCCACCAGAAAAAAGGGGTGCTCATTTTTTAATATTTTAGGTATTAGATCTTTTAATCCACGCTGCATCTGATGCGCAATGCCAAGAAGTCCATCGGGCCTATCGCGGTAGGAAAGTTTTTCAAAGATGTGTGGCGCGCAGGCGTACACATGACAGCCAGACGCCTTAATTTTGGCAATGAGTTCAGCTTCGTTTTTACCCAGAAAAAAATCGGGGCAGAAAAAAAGCGTCTGAAAGTGGATGCCGCCCGCTTCTGCGCGCATCAGCTCTCGAAATCCCTCAATAAGAAATAGCTTTTCCTCATCTCGCGCACGCCTTTACCACGTATCCGAATGAGAAGATTCCCTCTCTATTATACACCTCTGAATCTGCAGACGACTAGTCCTATGAGAATAAATA
>JBIOJU010000108.1:0-4801 GCA_044451165.1 Chlamydiales bacterium
CCCTAAACTTTTGTTCTGAAATCGACATAGATGAAAAGAATAATAAAAAAAGGATAAAGGATAAAGTATAAAGTCTAAAAAGAAGAAAATAAATAGTAATTTCTTAAAATTAGCACTCAGCCTTTTTTAGATTCTTTATCTTAGCATCCAGGCAAATTTTTCGTGGGCGATGAGAAGCCTCCCCAGCAGGTCGATAGACCCATGGTCTTTCTCCTTTTCGCAAAGGGAGACCAATTTCCGGGCGGAGCGAATAAAACTTTCATGCGCTTGGACGAGATGTTTTAACATATCTTTAGCTATTAGAACCTTCTCCTCTTCAGGTATCGAAGCAAGCTCTTTGAAAGAAGAAAAAGAGGCGTCTACATAGAAGCCTAGGGCACGCACGCGCTCGGCGATCTCATCGATTTCCTGGCTCATCGCCTCATACTGCTTCTCGAATAAAAGATGGAGGGCGTAAAACTCTTCCCCTCTCACATTCCAATGAAAGTTTTGTGTTTTCAAATAGGTCGCATAGTTTTCTGCAAGAAGCTTGAGAAGTTCCTGAGAAATCTCTTGCCGCGCCTTTTCGCTAAGTCCTGTGTTCATGAACTCTTTGTAGTTTTTCAACAAATAAATTGCAAATAGGTTTCTTATTGCATGCAAGCGCCAAAAACTCTAAAATGCACCTCGCTACCAGGTGTCGCCCCACAAGTGGCATTTTAGCGTTAGAACTTATAATTTATTTTTTATACGGCTGAGAGCTATGCTTTCCTTTTTTCATGCTTTAACCCCTGTCTGTGAGATGGTCCTCATCGCGATCATGCTCAACTATCTGCTCTCATTTTTCTGGAATACACGCTCTATGGATCTGGTGCTGGGGCTAGGCGCTTTCTTGCTGATTTTTCTTGCCTCCTCTTGGTTCAACCTCCTGATCCTTCACAAGATCATGTATCTTGTTGTAAACGTAGCAGTCATTGCCGTTCTTGTGATCTTTCAACCTGAGCTTCGCGTTGCTCTTTCCAAGCTCAGCCTTAAGGGAAAGCGCCACAAAGAGATGACCGAAATGGACAACTTCCTCGATCAGCTTGCGCCCAGCGTCTACCCCTTTTCAGAAAAACGTACTCCCGCACTCATCGTCATCGAAAATGCGGATTCGCTCGGAGAATACTCGTCCAAGGGAGTGGTGTTAAACGCCCACTTCGCATCGGAGCTTTTAGAATCCATTTTTGCTACTGGCACCCCGCTGCATGATGGCGCAGTGATCATCCGCGATCGAACCATTGTGGCTGCAGCAGTGATTCTACCTCTCGCAGAAGAGAATGCGCAACAAACGAAATCTATGGGTACACGCCACCTTGCCGCTCTCGGCGTAAGCCAAATTTCTGACGCGCTTGTTGTTGTTGTCTCCGAAGAGACGGGTAAAGTCTCCGTTGCACGAGAGGGCGTCATGACACGAGGGATCAAAGTCGACCGATTTCGAGGCATTGTCCGCAGCCTCTTTACACCCCCTGTTCCTCCAAGCTACAAAGAAAAATTTAAAATGTTGGGGTGGAGCAGAAAATGACCTCTCTTTTTAACAAGCTCTTCGTTCAAAATTGGCAGAGAAAAGCGATCTCCGCTGCACTTGCAGTGGTCATCTGGTTTTCCGTCAACCACTCGCTCACAACATCAAAGACGATCGGTAATATTCCTGTCAGGATCGTCAACGTTCCCACTGGAAAAACGGTTGAGGGTCTCCAAAATAATGGCCTTCTTTCAAAACGCATCACACTTAGCCTCGTGGGAAATAAGGGTCTTCTGGACGATCTTACCTCCAACGATCTCGAAGTTGTCGTGGACGCGCAAAACAAGTCGGACGAGTGGATCGCATCGATCAATAAAAAAAATCTGATCTCGCTCAATCCAGAGATCGACCTGGCGAAGAGCATCTCCCGCGTCTCGCACCAGAGCTTCATGATTCGGCTTACAAAGCTTGTCTCGGAAAAAATTCCGGTTCTCATCACAAGGCCGATCGGAGAGCCCCCTCGTGACTACCAGTTTTTGGATATCTGGCCCTATCAGCTAAACCTTTCAGTTACCGGACCTGAAGAGATCATCAATCAGCTTAAGGCAAAAGGGGTCAAGCTCACCTTCAACCTGCACCACATCTCTCGGGCCAATCTCGATGAGCTTGCAGCGGCGCGCCACGCAGGACATGGAGATGTTGTGAGTTTTTATGTGCCCGACAACTGGAAGCAGATTCAACTTCCTTCTCTGTCCGAAACACCTCTAGAAATCAATGATCCGCAAGCCCAGGCACTCCGGATCGATTTTGTACGCTCCAACCTGCTCCCCATTGAAAAGCCCATTCCCGTCTCTCTGTTTGTTCCGCCCGAATATGCTCACCTCCTTAAACCAGATAAACTCCTCTTTGCCTCAAATGAACTGTTCAGAATGGAGGGAGGCCTTCCCTTCCTTGTGCCCAAGCTGTGCGCTAAGGGCGTCAGTCTACCCTTTTTAAAGCTGGTCAAAGAGATGCTCCAATTGGTGATTGTGGTGACTCCGAAAGAGGATGGAGAGGGCACTCTGACGTGGAGTATTCAATTTGTCTGTCCACGCACTTTGGAAGATCGCTATGTTGCTATGATCATGACAGGCAGTTCGGAGGATGAGGTGCACAACTTGCAACCGGCAATACGCGAAGAGTATTTGAGAAATCGCTTCCGCAACTACATGAATAGATTCCAGCTCTACTGGCCGGATGACAAGCGCTTCGAGCTGAAGGTCGAGCTCAAAAATGAGACCGTTTGCGTCGATGGCTAAGCATGTTTTTCTTCTAAAAAGTGGTGCCGCGCGTCCCGGGGGGCTAGAAAAAATGAGCCAGCGGCTTGCGCACGCTTTCGAAACAAAAGGGTGCGAGGTGACGCTAGTTACCTCTGGCAGCAAGATCGATTCCTCTTCCTCCATCCACACTATCTCCTTTGCTCCAAGAAGCGTCTTAAGTTTTCGCAAAGCTTTGGAGTTTGACCGTTTTTGTGAAAAGACGATGAGAGAAGTGCATCCAGACATCATTTTCGGAATGGATCGCAATCGTCATCAAACGCATCTCCGCGCTGGCAATGGCGTCCATGCCGCCTATCTTGCCCAGCGCTCACTTGTAGACCCTTTTTATAAGCGATGGAGCTTCGCACTCAACCCCCTACATCAGACGCTCCTTAAAATCGAAAAAGAGGCCTTTGAGAATCCGGCGCTGCGCATTCTTTTCACTAATTCTGAAATGGTCAAAAAGGAGATTCTGCACTATTACAATGTCGACCCCAGAAAAATTCATGTCGTCCACAACGGCGTAGAGTGGAAGGAGTGCGAAAAAGAGTTTCTCTCGTGGAAAGAGAAGAAGAGTGGCATCGCAAAAGAGCTCGGGCTCGACCCAGAAGTTTTTCATTTTCTCTTTATCGGACACAACTTTCGCAGGAAAGGAGTAGACAAATTATTACGAGGCCTCGCCCACCTTAACACCCGAGGATTCCACTTGAGCGTGGTAGGAGAAGATAAGAATCGTGCCGATTTTGCACACCTTGCCCACCAGCTCGGCTTAAAGAAGCAGGTCTCATTTTTTGGAGTGCAGAGTGAGATTGCTCGTTTCTACCAGCTAGCCGACGCCCTCGTGATTCCCTCTTTGTACGACCCCTTTGCCAACGTCACACTTGAAGGTCTTGCAATGGGGCTTTTTGTTGTCTCTTCAAAAACTAATGGCGGCCACGAGGTGTTAAATGAAGCAAGCGGCGTGAAGATCGGCCAACTTTCGGAGGTTGAAAGCATAAGCTCGGCTCTTGCAACCGCTCTCTCTCATCCAAAAAATGAGACGAGCGCAAAAAAAATCAGGGAGAGTGTGAAGCATCTCGACTTCTCCCAAAAACTAGATGAGATTGTCGACCAATGTCTTTTGTAACATTTTGGCTGCTTCGTGCTCTGACATTTCCTTTCGGATTTCTCTCTTACACGCAAATTCACACCCTCGGAAAATGGCTCGGAACTCTCGCCTATTTTTGTCTTCCTCGCTTTCGAAAAAGAGCTCTCTCCAACCTCGCACTTGCGGAGACTCTTACGCTTTCAGAAAAGGAGATCGTACGCCTTGCAAAAAGCTCCTTTTGCAACTTAATGATCACCTGTCTCGAATATGCAAAGCTTGCACGGGAAAAAGAGATTGCGCGTGTTGCGCGCTGCATCAATCCAGAAGTTGCTACCCCCCATATGCAAGAGGGAAAAGGGGTGATCTTCTTCTGCGGTCACCAGGCCAACTGGGAGATCCTCTTTTTGGAAGGGACCAGCAGGATGCCAGGCGTTGCCATCGGAAGACCTATAAAAAACAAGCTACTCTACAGTTGGGTCCAGGCCATGAGACAAAAGTTTGGCGGAAAGATCATCATTCCCAAAAATGCTTTTCGAGAAGGCCTTCGAGCGTTAAAGCAGGGAAGTTTTTTGGGAATTGTCGGTGATCAAGGGATGCCCGACAGCGGGTTCTCGTCTCCTTTTTTTGGTAGACGCGCCTGGACCTCTCCTTTACCCGCCATCCTATCCTACCGCACAGGAAGACCCATTTTTGTTGCAACCACACGACGCGAAAGAGGAAAGTATCTCATCACCTACTCAGAACCGATCTGGCCTGATGAGAATCAGCCCATGGAAAAAAGAGGTTGAAAGGTTGATGCGGCGCTCTCTTGCGATTTTTGAAGCAAGCGTAAAAGAGCGGCCTTCGGAGTGGCTCTGGCAACACAACAGGTGGACGCAGCAGACTCCAGAGAAGCTAAAACGCCGCTTTCGCCAGGAGAGCATCGCCCTTATC
>JBIOJU010000109.1:0-4774 GCA_044451165.1 Chlamydiales bacterium
GGCGTGTATCACGTCTCGGGCCACCAGGGCCTGTCTGTGCGCCGGGCGTATAAGGAGGGCGTGGGCGTGGGGGATACGAGGGGCGCGGCGTGTATGAAGGAGCTGGTCTGTAGGCTGGCTTTTCGTAACGTGGTTGGGGGGGAGTAAACGCAGCAGGTTCCTCCTTTTTTTCAACCGGTTTCTCTACTGGTTTCTTTTTCAGCTCTTCGTGGGCTTCGGGCGGTGTCGGCGCGCGTGCCGCAACTTCCGGCTCGGCTTTTTTTACAGGCTCCTCTTTAGGTGTCTCTGGCGCGACAGGTGCAGGAGCCGGAGGGACAATCGCCTCTTCTTCTTTCTTCTTTTTCGGTACGGGTTGTTTGACCTTACCGATTTGAAGTGCGTCTGCGAGCTGTGTGTTTTTAATGTTAAGCTTTAAGTTTTTTGCCAAAGGCCTACGTCCTTGCTTTGCGGATTTGATCTAAAATTTTATCAGCCATATCTACGCTGATTTCCGGAATTTGAGCGAGCTGCTCAGGTGTTGCCATGAGAAGCTTTCGCCGTGTATCATAGCCTGCACCGATCAAACTCTGCACGATCAGCGAGCTTAAACCCTCTACGTGTAACGGTTCATCGAGCACAGGATCGTCAAGAGATGCGAGCTCCGCTCTTTCAATCGACATGGCTTTCTGGTATTCACTCATCTTCTGCACTTCAAGCTCGACTCCAACCAGCTGTCCATTGAGGCGCGCATTCATCCCGCGCTTACCGAGAACATTTGGATAGCTTTCGTCGTCGACCACAATCGAGATAACAGTGCCATCTTCGTTCACGCTGATTTTTTTGATTTCAAGAGGATGAAGGGCATTTTGCAGCAGCTGAACAGGGTCTTCAACATAGGGGATGATGTCGATCTTCTCATTGTTGAGCTCACGAATGATGTTTTTTACGCGCGTGCCTCGAACACCCACGCATGCGCCGACAGGATCAACTTTTGCGTCTAAAGAGCGCACAGCGAGCTTTGTTCGGTATCCTGCATCGCGCACAATTTTTTCTATCACAACAGTGCCGTCGCTGAGCTCAGGCACCTCTTGCATAAAGAGTTGAGCTACAAATTCCGGATGACTGCGCGACAAAATGACTTCCGCGCCACCTCCTTCAGTGTCTCTCACTTCCCATAGAAGGGCTTGTACCCTTTCACCGATATTGTATTTTTCTGTTTTTGGGTAGAAACGATCTGGAAGGATTGCTTCGACTTTTCCGAGGTCGACAACAAGGGTAGCGCCACGAATGACCCGTTTCACAGTGCCCGATACGATCTCATGCACACGGTGTCTGTACTCCTCATAGATTACGTCGCGTTCCGCACCTTTCAGCTTTTGAGAGATGATCTGTCTTGCTGTCTGAGCGGCAATACGCCCGAAATCGCGCGGGGTCACAAGAATATCGACCCACTCACCGATCTCAGCAGATGGATTGATGACGCGCGCCTCCTCTAAAGAGATCTCCTCTTCGGGGATGGTTACTTTGCTCACCACCTCTTTTTGCGCGACTACATCGATTTCGCCGGTTTTGGAGTTGATCTGTACCGTGACATTGATGTGCCCTTTAATGCTTTTGCGAGCAGCAGCGCGCAAGGACTCTTCAATTGCGGAGATGATGACCTCCCGTTTAATGCCCTTTTCTCTTTCTAAATACTCAAAAATTGCGACGAGATCTTTATTCATCGGTTACTCCTCGACCTTGGCTTCCTCTTCCGAGGCGCTCTTCTTCTTTTTCTTAGAAGCAGTTCGCGGTTTTGCAGCCCCGACAACAATGTCATCGCGATTGACTTTATTCTCGTCGACAAGACGTTCCTTGATCGAAAGTGCGATTTTCTTGTGTTCAGGGTCTAATTTGATCACTTTCGCAGAGATCTCCTCGCCCTTGCGAATCACATCTTCGACCTTGCTAAATGGCTGGTCTGAAAGCTCGGTAACGTGGACGAGTGCTTCGATTCCGTTTGGAAGCTCGATAAAAGCTCCAAAGGCTGTTGTTTTGGTCACCGTTCCTTTCACAAGAGAGCCGACCGGCATTGTTTTTTCAATGTTATCCCATGGGTTTTGGGTGAGCTGCTTGACGCCGAGTGTGATCTTTTTACTCTCCTTGTCTACAGAGAGAATCACCGCATCGACCTTATCACCTTTTTTCAGAACTTCAGAGGGGTGAGAGACTTTTTTGATCCAGCTCAAGTCGGAGATGTGGATCAGTCCATCAATGCCCGGCTCTAGTTCAACAAACGCACCATAGTTGGTAAGATTGCGAATTTCTGCTTGGACGTTTTTGCCGATGGGGTATTTGCTTTCGATGTCTTCCCACGGATTTTTCTCGGTTTGTTTAATGCCGAGCGAGATCTTGCCCTCATCTTTTTGAACAGAGAGAACAATCGCTTCTACTTCATCACCCTTTTTCACCACTTCTGTAGGATCTGCAACTGCTTTGACCCAGGACATTTCAGAAACGTGGATAAGACCTTCGATGCCGGGTTCAATCTCAATGAAAGCGCCGTACGGTACTAAGTTAACAATCTTTCCGTGTACACGAGTGCCTGGTGGGTATCTTGATTCGATCTCCTCCCAAGGATTGTCTTCTTTCTGCTTCATTCCCAAAGCGACCCTTCCTTTTTCTCGGTCGATATGGAGGATCATCACCTCAAGTTCTTGGCCGAGATGGACCATCTCAGAAGGATGCTTGATTCTTTTCCAGGTCATGTCGGTGATGTGGAGTAGGCCATCGATGCCATCTAGGTCTAGGAAGACACCAAAGTCGGTGATATTTTTAACAACGCCTACGCGGATCTCTCCTTCTTGGATATGTTCAAGCATTTCAGCTTTTCTGGAGATGCGCTCCTCTTCCAGAAGTTCTCTTCTGGAGACGACGATATTTTTACGTTCCATGTTGATTTTGAGAATTTTGAAGTCAAACTCTTGATCAAGATACTCATCGAGATTTTTGATCCGCTTATTGTCAATCTGCGAGCCTGGAAGGAACGCTTCCATCCCAATATCGACCATAAGGCCGCCTTTGACTTTACGAATGACTTTCCCTTGGACGATCGATCCCTCTTTGCAATGGTTGACGATATATTCCCATTGTCTTTGACGGCGTGCCTTCTCACGGGAAAGAACGATCTGGCCATCTTCTCCCTCTGCTTGATCGAGAAGAACTTCTACTTCATTACCAAGAGCCAACTCAGATGGATCGTTGAATTCGCCAATCGGTACAATACCTTCTGATTTCAGACCCACGTCAACGACGACAAAATCTTTTGTGATTTCAACGATGCGTCCCTTTAACACCTGCCCCGTACTCATCGAAGAGACAGAACCTTCTCCTGCGCTCTCTTCTTTTCTCGATAGTAGTTTCTGAAACTGTTTTGCATCTTCTTCTTGGTAGTCGACATCATCGATGACTTTGCTGTCACTCCAGTCGTATTGGGCTTGTTTGGGCATGTTTTCTGGTTTCCTCAGGGTTTGGTAAAAATGTAGATCTTACCTCGCCTCTCGAATGGGAGTGAAAAAGGAATCCTCAAAAGAGAAGGAAGAAAGATTCGTGGAAATCCTAACAAAAAGATTTCTAGATGTCCACGAATAATTCGAGACAAAGAGTATTTTGAAAAACTAGCATTCTTTCTTCGCCTGCACGCTCCATGGTTTTTCAAGACCAACGAGGTAACGATACGACGATAAGAACAGCGTTGTTGCATAAATCGGAAAAAATAAACACCGAGGGCACCGAGAACACCGAGATGAAGAGCAAATAATAGGATGACCAGCGTGGTCATCTGTCATTCTGCAATTTCCCCTTCTTCTGCTCGGTGTGCTCGGTGTTTAAGAATGGATTTATGCAACAAAGCCGATAAGAACGGTAAAAAATTTTTCAAAGAAAAATAATAGATGTGAACGCGGGCAAGTCCGCCTTGCGAATGTTTTATTGCTGCGGTAAGCATCTGAAAATTAGAGTGTTGTGATTTAATATTAAATCACTTCAAATTATTAATAATTGATTATTAAAAAATATTAGTTTAATAATTAGCTTTGAGGATTAATATGAATAAAAATAGTTTCCCTGATAAGGAAATGTCTCTCATGGACGCGGTGGACAACCTTTCCAGGATGGCCGAATTGGACATTCCTGCCTCTCCGGAGGAGAGCGCGCGCGAACCTCTTGCTCCATCAGATGAGGAGTCGCGGTCCAGCTATCTTGTCGATAGGGAGCACATTGCCGAAAATCAGGCGCTTATCCGCGAAACTTTTCGTGTCGTGAATCGCTATCTCCACCATCTGTACGAAAAGGAGAAGGGGCATTTAAAAGATCCTGAGATCCAAAGGGGTGTTCAGGCGCTCATGGTCCTTGTTGGTGAGGCGGCACAAAAGCTCGAAATCTACACCTCTATGACCAAACAGATCTTTACAGAGGGCAGAATCAATGATCTGAAAGAATTTCAGGAGTTGCAAACATTTTATCATACAAAAATTACCAAACGCTTTCGTAGTCAAGAAGAGGGAGAAGAGAAGATCGATCAGGAGGGGGAGAGCGCTGGAGACGAAATTGTTCAGATTCAAAGCCAGGGCCTTAAAGATTTGGAGATGGTCCGACATGATAGAGATTATGAGCTGTTTTATATTCGCAAAGAAAATGGTCATCCATTTTTTTCACAGGCACTAGTGCGCCATCTTCGACTTGTCGGAGAGTTTGATGAAGCTGCTGTGCATGTAGAAGGAGACGACCCCTTTTTGAAAATCAAAAATTTGCAAGA
>JBIOJU010000110.1:0-4768 GCA_044451165.1 Chlamydiales bacterium
CTCAGCCTGGTGGCGTTTTTCACCCAGCATCTTCTCTTTCGATCTGCGCGATCTTCGCCTTTTCTGCCGTCGAATCTTTTCGATCTCCTGCTGTCTTTCAGATTTTATTTTGAGCACCTTTTCTTCCAACCGCTCGCAGAGAAGCTTGCGTGCATAGTAGCGATTCAGTTCGCGGGACCGCTCCTGCTGACATTTAATTTCAATCCCTGTTGGAAGATGCTTCAAATAGACGCATGAAGAGGTCTTGTTAATCTTTTGCCCCCCCTTGCCTGAACCCAAAATGAACCGCTCAACAAGATCAGCCTCTTTAAGACCTAATCTCTCCATACGCGCCTGAAGCGCCTCTTCTGTCTCTTTCTTTAACATATATCCAAGAATGCCCCTCGTGCTCTAAGATTTCTAGATGTTTTTAAAAAGGCCGTTTTCTCTTGGCAAACTCTCTCTTCCCTCTAACGTGCTCTGCGCGCCGCTAGCTGGCTGCTCCGATCTTCCTTTTAGACGCATGACTGTGAAATATTCTCCCGGGCTTGTCTATTGCGAAATGGTCAAGATGGACGCCCTGCTCCACATGAATCCCAAAACACTTCCTCTTCTTGACTACGAGCCTTCGATGCATCCGATCGGCGCGCAATTGTGTGGGACGAAGCCCGAATATGCCGCCAAATGCGCCAAAATCATCGAAGACATGGGTTTTGATGTTGTCGATCTCAATTGTGGCTGCCCTGTGGACAAGGTGACAAAAGATGGCAGCGGGTCGGGCATGCTAAAAAATCCTGAGCTCATTGGTGAGGTGATCTCGAGTATGGTCAACGCCGTCAAGATTCCTGTCACAGTCAAGATTCGTGCCGGCTGGGATACCGACTGCATTGTAGGACCTCTGGTGACAAAAATCGCAGAAGAGGCAGGTGCCGTTGCCATTTGCATCCATGGAAGAACGCGAGAACAGGGTTACAAAGGCCCTGCAAATTGGGACTACATACGCGCCTGCAGGCAGGAAGCCAAAAAGATCCTACTCATCGGAAACGGAGATGTTTTTGATGCGGCTTCCGCCGAGAAAATTTTCGTTCACACAGGATGTGACGCGATTCTTCTTTCGCGAGGAACGATGGGGCAACCCTGGCTTATAGAAGATATCTATCGCCACCTTTCAAATCTGCCCCCCCTTGAATATTCACCCGTACATGTCCGTGATGCTTTTTTAGAACATCTTGAGCACATCGTCTCCTATAAAAACCCCCACAAGGCCGTTCTAGATCTAAGACGTGTGGGTTGCTGGTTTTTACGAAGCATGCATGGGGCACGCGCCTTGCGCGAGTCGATCAATCGTGCCAAATCTGTTGAAGAAGTGCGCACCATGATCCAAAACTATCCATGGCAAGAGTGCGCACTCGGCAAGCAAGCAATCAGCGATGAATGCTAAACTAACAAAAGAAAAATCCCACAGGGATTTTCATCCTTTTGCTTTGAAGGCTTTCTGCTTACTAAACCCCTGTTTGAATGGGCGTTTTTTGAAGCTGAATTGGCCGGGCCGCGGCTTCTGGTGACGAGGAGCGCCTCGATGCTTCGGCTGTCCATGGTTTCCGCCGCCGTGTGGCTGAGGAGAAGATCTTGCCGCCTGTGGGTCGATGAGTCTTTGGACCGCTCTCCACTTGAGCTGCTCTTCGGGTGAGATGAGACAGAGTGCATTGCCCTCTGCGCCCGCGCGTCCTGTTCTTCCAATGCGGTGGATATAATCTTCAGGACATTCAGGAAGATTGTAGTTAATCACGTGCATCACATGCGGAATGTCGAGCCCTCTCGCGGCTACGTCTGTTGCAACTAAAATACGGATTTTACGACTACGAAAGGCTTGAATCACACGATCACGCCTGTGTTGAGAGAGATCGCCGTGGATCGAATCAGCATGTTGCCCCTGATTCTTTAATTCTCGGGATAGCTTGTCCGCGCCGCGTTTTGTTTTAACAAAGATGATGATCGAACCTTCTCTTGCGCTGAGTTGTTTAAGAAGTTCCGGAAACTTTTCCGCAGCAGAAAGATGAATCATTTCCTGCTTAATCTTAGCAACAGGCTGAACAGAAGAGCCGATAGAAATACGTTCTGGATTTTGCAAATATTTTTTAGATAATTTATCGATATTGGGAGGTAGTGTTGCAGAAAACATCAGTGTCTGACGCGTTTTTGGAAGATATTCCGCAATTTTATCAAGCTGTATCCCAAAACCCATATCGAGCATACGGTCTGCTTCGTCGATGATCAATAGTCGTGTCTCATTCAAGGCAAGGCTTTTTCTCTGAAGATGATCGTAGATCCTTCCTGGCGTTCCAACGATGATTCTAGGTCGTCTTTTGAGCTCAGCAAACTGCTTTGACATGGAGGTACCCCCAATGAGAAGCACGGTGCGAAGAGAAGCGATTCTTCCTAAAATCAAATTCAAGGTATTTTGTACTTGCACTGCAAGTTCACGCGTGGGAGTCAGAATCAGAGCCGCGCCATCGCTGGATTCGAGAAGCTTGATGAGGAGTGGAATCGAGTAGGCAACTGTTTTTCCCGTTCCTGTCTGGGCAGAGGCCAAAAGATCGCGACCGGAGATGGCGACAGGAATTGTCGCAACCTGGACAGGTGTCGGGACAGTGATCTTCATACGCGTGAGCGCTTCTACGAGTTGTGCTGGTAATCCAAGTAACGAAAAATTTTCCATTTGTCTATCCGGGTAGTGAATGAGCCCGCTATTGTACTCTATATCCCATAGGAGTGCACGGCTTTTCGAAAAAACCAGACTAAAATATTTACTTACAATAAAATCCCACGGGCGATTTTCTTTCTTTGTGCTATGCTTTTGCCATGTATGATTTAATTGTTATTGGCGGTGGGGCAGGAGGTGTTTTTGGGGCGATTAGCGCAAAAGCTGCAAACCCACATGCCAAAGTCCTACTTCTGGAAAAATCAGGGGTTTTACTTTCAAAAGTAAAAATTTCAGGCGGAGGCCGCTGCAACGTCACGCATGGCTGTTTCGAGCCTAAGATGCTTACAGAACGCTACCCTCGTGGCTCGAAGGAGCTCATCGGTCCTTTTCATCGCTTTCAGCCAAGAAACACGATCGAATGGTTTGAGTCTAGAGGAGTCAACATCAAGATCGAGGAGGATGGCCGGGCGTTCCCCGTTACCGATCGTTCGCAAACAATCATCGATACCCTCCTTCAAGAAGCAAGCAAACTAGGTGTGGAAATTCTACTCCGGCAAAAGATCAACGTGGTTTCAAAAAATGATAAGGAGTTTTTAATTGAGCGCTTAGAAGGCGAATCATTGACCTCTACGCACCTTCTTCTTGCTACTGGCAGCAGCCCAGAAGGATGGAAGTGGGCGGAAGAATTTGGCCATACGATCAATCCGCCCGTTCCTTCACTCTTTACGTTCAACTCTCCCAGCTCTTCCCTCAAAGAGCTGAGCGGTATCTCGGTCGATCCAACAGAGGTCAATGTGCTCGGAACAGCCCGCGTTGAAAGAGGCCCCCTCCTCATTACTCATTTTGGATTCAGCGGACCTGCTGTACTCAAACTTTCCGCTTGGGAAGCCCGGCATCTTCACACCTGCGACTATCGCTTCAAGATCTCGATCAACTGGCTACCAAATTACTCATCTTCCCAAATCTGCGCAGAACTTATGCATGCAAAGACAGACAGTCCAGCAAAGCCCCTTTCAGAACGTCTATTTGGACTTCCGAAAAACCTCTGGAGAGCTCTTCTTCAGGAAAAATGTGACAAACGCGCAAATGACCTCACGGCAAAAGAGCTCCAACTCCTTGCGCACAGATTACATGCGGACATCTACTCGATTGAGGGAAAGACGACCCACAAAGAGGAGTTTGTCACCTGTGGCGGGGTAAAACTGAGTGAGATCGATTTCAAAACCATGGAAAGCAAGATTACTCCCGGTCTTTTCTTCGCAGGAGAGATTCTCGATATCGATGGGATCACTGGGGGCTTCAATTTTCAAAATGCATGGACAAGCGCATATATCGCCGGAAGTGCGTTGCAAAAAATCAAATAAAGGTTTACATCGGAGTTTAGAAGCGAACCATACGACAAAACCCAGATGAAAGCATTTAAACCGAAGGAGATTTTATGAGAAAAAGAGCAATGACTTTGGCCCTTTCTGGGCTCATTGCGGGATTCTGCCTGACAACGGGAGAACTCTCTGCATGGCAAAGAACCGCGACGGAAGATTGTAAAAAAGAGATGGACAACTGTAAGCAAGATGCCAACAACTGCAACAAAGAGGGCGGCAAAAAATCGGGAAAATGCAGAAAAATGATTGGCAGCTGCAAACAGAACCATCGTCAGTGTAAAAAAGATGCCGAAAGCAGCGACGAAGCCTCTTTTGCAACAAACCTTAATAAATCCAACCGAAATCTCTTCAAGGAACTTACTCCCGATCAGAAGAAAAACGCGATGGATTATGCCGACAAAAACAAGATGTCGCCCAATGACGCAATGGCAAAAGTGGTAACAAAGAAATAAGAAGAAAGATTTTCACCGCTGAGAACACAGAGGACACCGAGTCGAGAGAAAAACAACTCACTCTGTGTCCTCTTTCAGTTCAGCACTCATCACTCATCGTTCATCATTTCCTATCTTCTTGCGTAGATATCGCCCCAGAGACCCCAGATACGAGAGAAGTCGTGTGACGCCATGGTGCTCTCGATCTTTTTCATGATCTGTTCTGCACCAAGCCATTCCGAAGAGATCATGAGTCCCCTTTCGGCAAATGC
>JBIOJU010000111.1:0-4755 GCA_044451165.1 Chlamydiales bacterium
ACTTCCCTACCTCATTGTTGGCAAGGGATCCAACTCTCTTTTTGATGACCGCGGATACAATGGGCTTGTCATTCTGAACAAGATCGCCTTTTGCGACGAAAACGAATCTGGAAAGTTTCATGTGGGCTCAGGCTACAGTTTTTCTCTGTTGGGGGCACAAACGGCTCGAAAAAAATGGGCGGGGTTAGAATTTGCATCGGGTATTCCCGCGTCTGTAGGGGGCGCCGTCTACATGAATGCGGGGGCCAATGGGTGTGAGACTAAAGATACACTTGTGGATGTGACCTACATCACGGAAGAGGGGACGAGCGAAGTTCTTCCTAAAGAAGCAGTCACTTTTGGCTATCGCTTCTCCTCGTTTCAGCAAAAAAAAGGGGCGATCGTCTCTGCCACTTTTCAACTGCATCCTTCTGAGGAGGCGCGCAGAAAACAGCTTAAAATCATCGAGTATAGGACAGAAACGCAGCCCTACGGTGAGCCTTCAGCAGGATGCGTCTTTCGCAATCCCTCTGGAAACTTTGCGGGAGCGCTCATAGAACAAGCTGGCCTTAAAGGAGCTAAGATAGGCGGCGCACTCGTCTCGCTTCTGCATGCAAACTTTATTGTGAATGGAGGAGGTGCTACTGCAAAAGATGTACTTGCGCTCGCTTCACATGTTCAGGAGCAGGTGAAACAAAAAACAGGGATCGATCTCGAAATGGAGATCAGATACGTAAACTATGAATGATACTTTTCGAGCCGATCTCCACTGCCATTCAACCTGTTCAGATGGCACGTTAACACCAGTTAAGCTCATTCAGCTTGCAAAGCAGAACGGGCTCTCCGGGCTTGCGATTACAGATCATGATACGATTGAAGCCTATCAAACTGCGCCAGAAGAGGCGAAAAAATGCGGGATTTTACTGGGAAGTGGCGTTGAACTCTCCTGCTCTTTTAAGAAACAGAACATCCATCTTCTCGGCTACGACTTTTCTCTTGCAAGTCCCGAGATGCACTCTTTTTGTGCCAAGCATCTCCTTCGAAGAAATGAGCGAAACGAAAAAATTGTGGCAAAGCTTGCAAAAATGCGTATGCCGATGACCCTCGAAGAGATCAAGAGGGCCAATCCACTCACCACAACGATCGGAAGGCCCCATATTGCAAAGTGCATGCTTGAAAAGGGGTATGTGAAAACGATCAAGGAGGCGTTTAACTCATACATCGGAGATGGAAAGCCTTGCTATGATGGAGAAGATGCATTTTCAGTAGAGGAGACAATCGATCTCATTCATTTGGCTGGCGGCAAAGCATTTGTAGCCCACCCTCATCTTCTTGAAAGTCAAACTCTCATCCGCGACCTACTCAAGCTTCCGTTTGATGGCATAGAGTGCCATTACGGAAGATTTCTTCCTGGTGAAGAGAAAAAGTGGCAAAAACTTGCTGCCTCTAAGGGGCTGCTCATGAGTGGTGGCTCCGACTTTCATGGGCATGAAGGCTATGTCTCTCTCGGTTCCTCCTGGGTGGATGAAGTAACTTTCAAGCAGATCTTTCAACGTGCATGAACTATCACACACTGACTGAAAAGCTCTTTCGTATGAGAGGAGCGCAGGATATACGTCAAAGCCTAGAAATCCCCAAAAGGCTCGCCGAACGGTTCAATTTTCCTGAGCGAGCCTATCCGACCATACACGTTGCGGGCACGAATGGAAAGGGGTCTACCGTTACAAAGATTGCTAAGGCACTGGAGCTCTCTGGGCTCAAGGTCGGACTCTACACATCGCCACACCTCTCCTCTTTTTGCGAACGGATCTCAATTAATGGTGTGCACATTTCTGAAGAGGAGGTAGCACGCCGTCTTGGACCACTCCTCGAATTTGTGGAAAAAAATGGGGTTTCAGCCACTTTCTTTGACATCGCAACACTTCTTGCCTTCGAGTATTTTCGGATGAGCCAGGTCGATGTTGCAGTGATTGAAACAGGGCTAGGTGGAAGATTTGATGCGACAAACATCGTTCAGCCGCTTCTTACGATCATCACATCGATCGGCAGAGACCATGCAGAAATTTTAGGAGAAAGTTTAGAGGAGATAGGAAGAGAAAAGGCGGGGATTTTAAAACAGGGTGTCCCTGTCGTCCTCGGTCCGCGCGCGCGCATTTCTTCCATTCTGAAGCAGGCAGATGCTACCCACTCTTTGGTGATTCAAGTAGAGGATACCTTCAATTTTTACGATGAGGAGAACCAAGCAGTTGCGCGAGCTGCACTTGAACATCTTAAGGAACACTTTCCCCTGACGAGAGAAAGTATCCTCGAAGGTTTAAAAGCGAAGCCCCCATGTAGATTCGAACAATGGGAAGACGTGATCTTTGATGTCGCACACAACGCGGATGGTTTTTCGCGGCTCATAGAAGCGCTGAAACATTTTTATCCGCAAAGACCCGTTTTTGCCCTCATAGGCATGTGTAAAGACAAAGAATATGAACGGTGCCTTTCTCAGATGAGCACCTATGCAGAAAAGATCTACTTGGTAGAGGCAAATTCTTTGCGTGCTGTTTCGAATGGCGAGATGGCGCGCGTGCTCGCAGAGCAAGATTTCCATCAGGCGGAGTGCGGTTCGCTGACCTCTCTGCTTCCAAAAGCCCGGGACGACGCGCGCGCACGCGGCGCGCTGCTCGTCATCTGCGGCACCTTCCTCATCATGGACGCGGCAAAACAAAGGCTGCAGCTGAAGGATAAAGGATAAAATTGAAAAAGGCGTCTTCTTTCTTATTTCAGCCTTCAGCCTTTATCCTTCATCTTTTTCTTACTTATCTCACTGCTTCCCAGTCTTCGTAATAGTGCAAAACCGCTTCCAGGGGGTTATGCAACTTTCCGCCTGAGGAGAGTTCGAGAGCGGTCGCCTTCACAGCGCATGTGAAGAGTTTTTCTGTTGAAAACTCTAAACTTTTTTCCAGCTCTTCGGCGTGCGCCTCTATCCTTTTTTGGACGGAAACCGGCAGCTTTTCTTTGCGTTTTGAGGCGAGGGGATGGCCCGATTCAAAAAGCTCAGCAAGCTCAAACAGCTCCATCAGGAGTTCGGCCGTGACAGGATCGATTTCACCAAATTCAAAAAGATTGTGTAGGCGAATTTGTTGCAGCTTATTCGGAGACTCTAAAAATTTTTCTACACGTGCTAGAAAGCGTTCGATCGTAGAGAGTTGAACGATTTCAGTGGTAGAAAGCCTGTGATCATGCTTAAAGGCTGAAATATGATGCTTGAGCGCATCTACCTTTTGGGCAATCGCACGCATATTTCCAGACGTTAAAGATTTTTCAAGGCTCATCGCCTCGCTTTTAATCTCCACGACTTCGCGGCTTGCGGCGCTATTGATCAGATTGCCATAGAGCGTACGGCTTCTCTCATCGAGAGATGCGAGACGTTCCATGAAGATACTGGAATTATCCAGCTTGTTTGCGCCCTCTTTTAACTGCCGAACAGGCAGGAGTGCCTGGTCAAGCTCGTTGAAGAGTCTATAGTAATCTGTGGAGGAAAGTGTGAGCTGAAGCTGGCTTTCAATCTGGCCAACTGTATTCTCAACACGCGCCACCTCTTGATCCAGCTGCTGCAAGCAGCTGAACGTAGAAAAGCTGATTGTACTCATTTTTATCTCTCATATAATTATTATTCATTTTTATTATAAACGCGAATTACCGCGTACATTAATTCTACTTATATTCGAGATTAACAAACAATTGAACGAAATAATTTAATTGTTAATTTAAATTTTTATTATGATAATTAGAAAAGGCGCGCTTGCCCGTTCTTGATCACGATGGACTTGGATGGAAGCTGCCCTGAAAAAAGGGTCCCGAACCATTTTTAGTAGAGTATCCGCCTCGTTGGCCCCCTCCTCATGGCCGGGATAGCAGGCTAGGCTGATGGCTCCGCCGGATGGAATGAGTGTATAAAAATTTTTTACACTTCTGGATGTGATCTGAGACTGTGTAGTAATTTTTTTATTTCCTCCTGGAAGATACCCCAAGTTAAAAACGACCAGTTTAGGGGAAGACGGCAGGGGAGGAATGGTCTCATGGGACTGCAAAAAGAGGTGGATATTTCCAAGCTGGTCTGGAGAAAGGTGGTTCATGAGGCGCTCTCTTGTGCAGGCAAGCGCCCTCTCCTGAATATCGAGACCTATCACGACCCCAGTTGTTCCCACGAGCTGTGCCAACACCAGGGTATCTTTTCCATTCCCACAGGTCGCATCAACAACACAATCTCCCGGCAAAACCAGTTCTTTCCAAAACAGATGGGCACGCGTCACAGCCGATAACCGCTGATCTCTAAAATTCATGAGCAAAAGTCTATCGATCTACGAAATTTCCCTCTTCTCTTTCTTTTATGCATCGTCCATGATTATCGAGAATTGGTGGATGAAATAATTTCTTAACCACCGAGCACACCGAAGGCACCGAGAGGAGGAGAAGTAATAACAGGATGACCGGATGGAAGATAAAAAGATGAACTCATCCTGTTATTTTCTTCATCTCGGTGCCTTCGGTGTGCTCGGTGGTTATTTTTGAATAAACGCAACAAAGCTGCTCATCAACCATCACGTCAGGCGGAACATGGAAGAGACAGATGTGCTTATTGTGGGCTGTGGGATTGCTGGCTGCATCGCGGCCCTCGAACTTGCAGAGAAGGGATTTGAGGTGACTCTCCTGGGGGCGGGCGGCGAGGATGATTCAAACTCATCTGTTGCCCAAGGTGGAATCATTTTTGAAGGAAAAGAAGATTCG
>JBIOJU010000112.1:0-4744 GCA_044451165.1 Chlamydiales bacterium
GGGAACGAATTCGGATGGACACATTTCAAAGATTTTGGATGAAAACGACCGTTTGGGCAAGAAGATGATGCGGCGCGACTATGGCACTCCTACCGTTTTTATTAATGGAAATAAAGCAAAGAGCAACTCACTCGGTGGGATTTTATCTGCAATCGATTACGCACTCCAAGAGGGCACTCCATGAAAAAAATCTTGTTCAATTGGGGTGTATTTGGAGCTTGGGTGATTGCTCTTTTTGCGGTTCTCGTCAGCCTTTATTGGAGTGAAGTGTTGGGAGCAGAACCTTGCAGCCTCTGCTGGATGCAAAGAGTCTTTCTGTTTCCTCTCGTGCTGCTTTTAGGAATCGCTCTTTTTAGAGCTGATCGCCATGTCACAATTGATGCGCTGCCGCTTGCACTATTTGGGGGAGGAGTAGCGCTCTATCACGTGGTTGCGCAACGATTTGATTTTTCTGCGTGTGGTGAGACCAATCAGTGCACACAAGATATCGGTATCTACTTCGGCTGGTTGACACCACCCATGCTGAGCGTCATCGCTTTCCTCAGCATCTGCATCTGTCTCTGGTGGTCACGCCCCAAGAAAACCTACCAAGAATAAAAACACTAACCAGTCCAAGAAAATCCCACCACCGAGTCACAAAGATGAGGTGGCACAGAGGAAGAAAGAATTGTTTTTTCTTTATTGCGCGAAGCGCCTCGGTGCTCTCGGTGTGCTCGGTGTTGAATAATCTTTGCTACATTTAGATGATTGAGCGCGGTGGTGAATCGTTGAAGAGGTGTATGGCCGGATGTGAGAAATCAAGAATTTAAACACCGAGCACACCGAGATCACCGAGCAGAAGGAGTGGGAAATTGCAGGATGACAGAATGACCACGCTGGTCATCCTATTATTTACTCTTCATCTCGGTGTTCTCGGTGCGCTCGGTGGTTATTTTTTTCCGAGTTATGCAACAACGCCCGGTCTAGTGGCCGATCTTTGCTTCTTTTTCTTTTTTCGTGGAGAAGAGGCGTAAAATCTTCAAGAGTTTGTTGGAGACGTGGTGGGCGAAGGGGGAGCAGAAGGCCCAGCTTAGGACAAAAATGGCGATGCAGCCGCTTCCTACAATGACATCAGACAGCCAGTGGGCTCCTGTGAAGAGTCTTGGAAGGCATAGAAACGCCCCGTAAAGGATGGCGAATACTCCTAGCCTCCATCCCGCTAGGATCATATAGCTTGCCGCAAAAAGAATAGCGGTTGTGCCGTGGTCACCAGGAAAACTTCGAGCCGATCCATCTTTTACATGCAACCATGGCACAAGTTCCGACAGGCGGATGCTGCCTTCTACCGCGCGAGTGGGGCTGATGCGAGGAATTTTGAGATAAGAGCTGAAGAGTTTTCTATTAATAAACAAGACAGTAAAGGCGATGAGGAAAATCGTGAAAAGGATTTCAGCGCCTTTTTTGGGCCGTAGATGTTTCGCTGTTTTCCGAAGGAGTAGAAGATAAAATCCTAAAATGCAGACATCTTCAACCCAATCAGCCATACGGTGATTGGCACACGCCCAAAAAATTTGCCAATATTTTCCCTCTTTGAGAGACCCGTTAATCAGTCGAAAGAAGGCAACGTCGAGCTGATTCCAAAGAGAGGCTGTTGGGCCGTAGATGAAGCTTGCGATCATGAGGGCCATGAGCAGTTGCCAGGCGATGAGCTTGCGAATTTTCCAGCGAGATTCAATCATCTTCTCCTCGCAAAGTGCCAAACAAATGGCGCGGATGAGAGTAGAAAAGGAAGAAGGATGGCAAGTGCGGGCGTTGTGAGGCGATTTTCTCCAAGGATCATCGCAGCATCCATGAGGGTAAAGAGTCCGATATAACTAAAGAGAGCAATTGCATAGAGAAAAAAGAGAGGAGCACCTCTTGTATTTCGAATGCAAAAAGGGGCAGGGGCCAGCACTGCAAGGAGAGAGAGAAGGGGCATCACACACTTGTAGTAGAACTGTGTAAGAAGCTCCATTTTTACGTAGGCGGTATGTTTCTCTTTAAAGCCCATGCGAAAGAGTTCTGATAAACTCCTGCTTTCAATCGGAATATGTCCGCGTTTGCTGTAATTTTTCTGCAAGACGATCTCAGGAAAAGCTCTCGCTTCAAAACTCTCTTTTTTTTCAAAGATTACCTGTGAATTGCGCACGAGATGGTCTACATATTTTCCGATAGGCTCTCCAGTTGCGGTGAGTAGGTATTTCATTTTCCAGATCTCGTTTGTGGATTTCAACCAGATGCAGTCGAAAAATTTTGCCGTATCAGGGTCGTAGCTTAGGTAAATCAGCTTAGTATTGTCCTTTAAGGTGAGAGAGTGTACCACGCTGCTTTTTTTTTCGTGACGGGCTTGTTTGATGTGCTCAAAATAAAATTTATCAAGAAAGCCAAGAGAGCGAGGTAGAAAATATTCCATGGAGAAAAAATTGAATGCTACGCATAGACATCCTACCAGAAAAAATGGTCGCATCAACTTTTTGAAGGAGAGACCTGCAACTTGAAGTGCCATGAATTCGCGGTGAATAGAAAAACTGGTCAACACTTTAATCGTAGAAATCATCAAGGCCAGGGGAAGCAGAAGAGTTGCGCGCTTAATGAACTGGTAGCCGTAATACACTAAGAGGTCTGACACCTGCAATTTTTTGTCTTTGATAAAATCTTGCATGTGCAGCGAGTAGTCGATCATCGCATATAAAAAAAAGAAGCAAAAAAGGAACAGGAAAAAGACTTTTAAAATCTCCCTGAGAAAATAGAATTCCCAGATGCGCAATTTTCGATTTATCACTCTCTTCCCTCCGCCACTTTACGTAAAGATTTCAGGGTCATGAGAATGATTAGAGGGTGGGGAATAAGATAGATCAACGCAGACAGAAGTGGAGTGCGATGAAAAGATTTTGCTGCGACAAAAGTGATCATAAAAAGAGCCGCAAGGCAGATCGCCAAAAAAATCCCGCGTTTTCTCTGGTGCCTGCTGATCTCGATTCCAAACGCACAGCCGATCAGCGTGAAGGTGAATGCTGCAAGGCCTAGAGAGGTTCGTTTGGCAATTTCCATGTAGGCGCGGCCGGACATGTGTCTCGTTCCCTTCTCAGTCCCCACAAGCTTTTCACTCGTTAATATCATTCTAAGCGGAAAATAATCGTAATTTGTACTCGATTCAAATTTTTCAATAAACTGGACCAGGTTATTCGCCTTGGTGCCCATGGTTTTCTGGTTTTCCAAGATCAGATGATCAAATCCCTCTTCCTTTTTGGAATCCACACTAGAGATCAGCGTGACATTTTTTCCTAAGAGCATCTCACCATCGATCGTGAGCTCTTTTGCGCTCATCAGATTGAGGCGGCCATTTGAGTTTGCAATGAAAATCACCTCTTGCGCGCTCTTTCCCGATTGCAAAGCCTTCATGTCGAGGTAACAATCTTTTAGGCGGACGAGGGTCTCTTTTTGTAGGAGGAAAAGAGGGTTTTGCGCCGTCATTTTGTAAATGAGCTCCCTTGAGCGCGATCTGCAAAGAGGACTCATCTCGGAGGCGATAGAGAAATTGAGGAGGGTCAGCAATCCGCCTGCAAGAAGGAGAGGGAAAATAATGGGATAGAGCCCGAGTCCCGCGCTTCGGAGCGCTGTCAGTTCATGAGAGTGGCTTAGTCTTTGAAATAGGAGCATTGTTGCAATAAGGCAGGAGATGGGAAGCGCAATCGGCAGAATATAGGGAATCTGGTAGAGCCCGAAAAGGACGATCGGCATGACCCCAGCACCGGAAGTGGCAAAGCGCGCAATCTCCTGAAAGCGAATCATGAGCAGAATAGCAATAAAACTTGTTACGCAAAGTGCAAGCACTTGAAAGTAGTTCTTAAAAAGATATCGCCAGAGTATGGGCATAAAGGATGATTGTAGTTGATCAATCATATTTCTGCTATGGTAAGCACCTATGAAAGACCCACTTGCATCGGGTGTGAAAGAGTTTTTAAAGAAGCACTCTTCTTGCGGATTGCCGTTTCTCTTGGGATTTTCCGGGGGAGGAGATTCGCTTGCCCTTTTACATCTATTGATTGAATGCGGATATGGAAAGCAGCTCCATCTTGCGCATGTTGACCATGGATGGCGGAAGGAGAGTAGAGATGAAGCGGAAATTTTAGCGAAGATGGCACAAGAGCTTGGCCTTCCGTTTCACTTACATAGGATAGAAAAGAGGGCTGAGAGCAATCTCGAGGCTGAAGGGCGAGAAGAAAGGCTCCGTTTTTTTTCAGCCATCTACCGTGAAATTGGATGCGGGGCCCTTTTGCTAGCACACCATGCAGACGACCAGGCGGAGACTGTGCTTAAACGGGTCCTTGAAGGGGCGCATCTCCTCTCTCTAAGTGGAATTAAGGAGAGTTCTCAATTTGAAGAGATGAAGATTTTAAGGCCTCTGCTCTTATTTCCTAAGAAGCTAATTCTGAGATGGTTAGAAGAGAAAAACCTAAAGAGTTTTGAGGATCCTACCAATCAAGATCCGGCTTTTCTTCGAGCACGGCTTCGGACAAAGCTGCTCCCCTTCTTGGCTGAGAGTTTTGGAAAAGAAGTCTCATCTAACCTAATCCGTTTGGGCAAAAGATTTGAAGAAGTAGAAGAGATGATCCAAGGAGAGGTTGAAAAAACCCTGGCATCTGCCATACGAGGACCCCTTGGCCTGATGTTAGAGATTCCTAAAACCTATGCGCGTCTCGTGCGGAATACGATTGTTAAAAGA